>DKDF01000008.1 GCA_002451755.1 Ruminococcaceae bacterium UBA6855 | reverse complement strand
AGTCCCGGCAGACATTACTGCCGGGATTAGAGTTGCTTTATGGAGGTGCCGCTTTTTGCCTTTATATCAGCTCGCCCTCGCACCAGTCATCGCCGCAGGCGGTGATTTTTACTTTGCGCAGACCGTACGTGCATCCGCTCTTTATTCTGACCGGCGTGTAGTTCGCCGTGTAGCCTTGAATGCTGCCGTCGCGCAGCTTCTCTTCAAACAGCACCTCGACTGTTCTGCCGATTTGTCTCTCTAAAAATTCATGCCGAACTTCGCCTGCCGCCGCAATCATCTCGCGGCTTCTGCGCTCTTTCTCGGCGTTTTCAACGATATCCGGGAACTCTGCCGCCCGCGTGCCTGCCCTGCGTGAATAGGGGAATACATGAACTTTTTCGAAGCCTATCTTCCTGACGAAATCGCGCGAAATCTCGAAATCCTCTTTAGTCTCGCCCGAGAAGCCGACCATGACATCCGTCGTCAGCGTCGCGTCCTCGAACTCGCTTCTGAGTCTTGTGCAGAGTTCTTCGTATTCGGCAGCGGTGTAGTGGCGGTTCATGCGCTTGAGCGTCTTGTCGCATCCGCTCTGGAGCGATATGTGAAACTGCGGGCAGAGCTTTTTGCATTCAGCCAGCTTTTTTGTAACTTCCGGGGTCATGTGGTCGGGCTCGAGAGAGCCGAGGCGCACGCGCTTTATCCCCTCGAACGAAGCGGCGAGCTCGACCGCGTCGCAGATGCTCGCCCCGCAGTCCGTGCCGTATGCCGAAAGGTTTATACCGACGAGAACTATCTCCGAAAAGCCCTTCTTTTCGAGTGAGGATATCTCTTCTCTTATGTCCTCGAGCGGCTTCGAACGCACGCGCCCGCGCGCATACGGAATGACGCAGTAGGAGCAGAAGCGGTTGCAGCCGTCCTCGATTTTGACCGTCGCCCTCGTGCGCTCGCGGAAATCGTTTATCAGCTCGCCGGAGAATTTTTCGCCGTTTTCGTGCTGAGCTATGCGCACTATTCTCTCGCGCGTGCGGAAGAATTCATCTATCATGTCGGGAATCTGCTTGTTCGAGCGGTTGCCGGTGACAATATCCGCCTGGGTGAGCAGACGCGCGTCCTCGGGAAACGCCTGCGGCATGCAGCCCGTAAGCACTATAACAGCGTCCGGATGCAGCTTTCGCAGGTGGCGCACATTCTGTCTTGTCTTGCGGTCGCTCTCGGCGGTTACGGTGCAGGAGTTGACTATGTAGACATCCGCCTCTTCGCTCGCCCCGACACATTCAAAGCCGCGCTTTATCAGCGCCTGCTCCATCGACTGCGATTCATATTGATTGACCTTGCACCCGAGAGTGCAGAATGCGACCTTCATATCATCACCGCGGCAAAAGCCGCCCTTCCTTTGAGTTTTGCAGTGAAATTATACAGCATTTCGCCCTCTTGTGCAAGTCCGCGGGGCTAAGATGCAGATAAACGGCATATATCTTTAATACTGTTTTTATATCCGCTTTTGATTTTCGGGAGATGATGTTATGAACCGTAAGCTGAAAACGGTGCTCTGCGCCGCCCTTGTTCTTCTGCTGATGTTCTCTTGCTGCTGCGTAAGCTTCGCCGACGAACCGATGCCCGTCACCGTCAAGGCGAAAGCGGCGGTGCTCATGGATGTGGATTCCGGCAAGGTGCTCATGAGCATGAACGCCGACGAAAAACTTTATCCCGCTTCCGTTACGAAAATAATGACCCTTCTGCTCGTGACCGAAGCGCTCGACAGCGGGAAGATATCACTCAGCGACACCGTAACCGCCTCCGCCTCCGCCGCATCAAAAGGCGGCTCGCAGATATGGCTCAAAGAGGGCGAACAGATGACGGTCGACGATCTGCTCAAGGCTACCGCCGTTTACAGCGCGAACGACGCCTGCACGGCTCTGGGCGAGCTGCTCGCGGGCAGCGACGAGGCGTTCACTGCGATGATAAACGAGCGCGCCGGGCAGCTCGGTATGAAGAATACACATTTTGATAACTGCACAGGTCTTGACGACACCACAACGACCCATTTGACTACCGCGATGGATGTTGCGATTATGTCGCGCGAGCTGCTGAAGCACGAGCGCATAATGAACTACACAACCATCTGGATAGATTCCCTGCGCGGCGGCGCAACGGAGCTTGTCAACACGAACAAGTTGGTCAGGTTTTACAAAGGCACGACGGGGCTCAAGACCGGCACGACGGCAAAGGCTGGATGCTGCGTCTCCGCGAGCGCAAAGCGCGGCAACACGCATCTTATAGCCGTTGTCATGGGCAGCCAGACGAGCGACGACCGCTTCAACGGCGCAAAAGCCATGCTCAACTGGGGCTTTGCGAACTATTCGACCGTTACGCCCGAGATAGACCCGTCGCTGATAACCGATGTCGCTGTGATAGGCGGCGTTGTCGATTCGATTCATCCGTCCCTGCCGAAAGCCGCCAGCGTGCTCGTCAAAAAAGGCGAGGAGAGCAAGATAAAGACCGATGTCGAACTCTGCGTCGATGTTCAGGCACCTGTCGAGAAAGGGCAGTTACTCGGCAAAGTTGTGCTGAGTCTCGGGAACGAGAAGATAGGGGAGTATAATATCGTCTCGCCCGATGCCGTGCGCGCGCTGACTTTCAAGGATATTTTCTTCCGCCTGCTCAAATCCCTCGCCTGAAAACTGTATGAATATACAAATTGAGCGCCCGCTTTTTGGCGGATAATACAAAAAAGACCGATATTGTGTATTGAGAATAAAATAAAGCTCACAGATGTTATAATTAGCTCGTGTGTTTAAGGGAAAAAAACAAAGAAAAGAGGAAAAATTTGTGAAAAACTATTTCAGCCGGCTTATGTCGAGCGCGAAGAAGTCGGAGTTCATCGTCTGGTGGATTTTCCGTCTTGTCATGATCGGCGCGATGGTGAGCCTGATATTCACCAACCCGCCCTCGGATCTTCCGAAGCCGCAGATGGCGCTTCAGCTGTTTGCAAATCTCGTCGGTATGTTTGCCTGGGAGATAATCCAGGCTTTGCCCGAGAAGAACTGCCTGCGCCAGCTCCCGTCCTATTGCCAGACCGTCGCGTCCGTCGGACTGCTGCTCGCATCTTTCGGCGGCGCGTTCCTGAACTTCTATTATTCCATCTTCATGTGGGATAAGATACTCCATCTGCTCGGCGGAGCTGAGGCGGTGTTCATGGGCTATGAGCTCGCGACCGCCATGCAGAAGCGCGACAAGAAGCAGTGCGATCTGCCGATAGTCCTGCTCTGCGCCCTCGGCTTCTCGTTCTTTATCTCCACCTGCTGGGAGCTCTTCGAGTTCAGCTTCGATCAGATAGCGGGCGGCGATTCTCAGCATTGGTCGTATGAGCTTGCAGAGGCTGCGAACAATACGAGAACTTTCTTTAAGCCCGGAGATCCCGCGCGTTTCGCTCTCATGGATACCATGACCGACATAGTTTTCAATACCCTCGGCGCAGTGCCGTTTTATATCATACTTAAAATAGTGCCTTATCATCATAGGGGCAAGAACAATGTCAACGAGATGTTCGCCCCCAAAGGCGCAGAAAAGGAACTTGCACAGGCAAAATGAGTTTTCGCTGTCCCGTATGCTCGCAGGAGCTGAAAAAAGAAGAAAAGATATGGGTGTGTCCGCAAGGGCACACCTTTGATATCGCTGCAAAAGGCTATGTGAATCTGCTGATGAGCAACTCGTCGGGCGCAAAGCGCCACGGCGACGACCGCCTGATGATAAACGCGCGGCGCGACTTTCTTTCAAAGGGCTTTTATGCACCTCTGCGCGAGGCTGTTTATGAGGCTCTTTCGGCGGATTTTCCTCGAGGCGGCACTCTGCTCGACGCGGGCTGCGGCGAGTGCTGGTACACTTCGTATTTTAAAAGCAGACTTGATGAATCGGGACTTGAGCCGCAAGTGCTCGGCGTGGATATCTCAAAATACGCGCTCGAAAAAGCGCCGAAAAACTGCGGAGTCGAACGCGCCGTGGCGAGCATATATAAGCTGCCCGTGGGCGACGGCGAATGCGACGCGATAGTAAATATTTTCGCGCCCGCCTGCCCGCAGGAGTTCTCACGCGTGCTCAAAAAAGGCGGCGTATTCGTCAAGGCGATACCGCTCGAAAAGCATTTGTGGGAGCTCAAAAGCGCAGTGTATGATGCGCCGTATGAGAACGAAGTCCCGCCGAATGATATCGAGGGCTTCCGCCTCGTCGGCGAAAAGAAGATATGCTATACTTTTGCGCTCGAAAGCGGGAAAGATATAACAGACCTTTTCAATATGACTCCCTATTGCTACAAAACCTCGCAGCAGGACAGGGCGAAGCTCGAAAAATTGAGCTCGCTCACCGTCAGCGCGCAGTTCAGCGTGATTACTTATAAAAAGTTATAACGCTGCGCGGCATATGATTTCAAATCCCTCGGTTTTAATTTTTGAAACCGGGGGATTTTTCTGCTCTTTTTGGCGTTTGTTATTGTAAAAATTGCGTTTTCGTCGTATACTAACTATGTATGAAAGCCACGCGGAAATACCGCATCGATATATCCGGCAGGAAAGGAAGTATATTTTATGCAGCTTGAACTCAAAAGACCCGAGGATTGCATGTTTGATGAAATATCCCTCGGCGAGATAATGCTCCGCCTTGATCCGGGCGCGGGCAGAATAAAGAATTCGCGCTCTTTCACCGCCTGGGAAGGCGGCGGAGAATACAATGTCGCGCGCGGACTGCGCCGCTGCTTCGGACTTCGCACCGCAGTCATAACCGCCCTCGCGGATAACGAGGTCGGCAGGCTCATAGAGGACTTCATTCTCCAAGGCGGAGTCGACACCTCGTTTATAAAGTGGATGAGCTACGACGGCATCGGCAGAAATGTCCGAAACGGACTCAACTTCACCGAGCGCGGCTACGGAATCCGCGGAGCCGTCGGCGTGTCCGACAGAGGCAACACTGCCGCATCCCAGCTCAGAGCAGAGGATGTCGATTGGGACTATATCTTCGGCAAGCTCGGCGTCCGCTGGCTGCACACGGGCGGAATTTTTGCCGCTCTGTCCGAGACGAGCGCGGAGACCGTTATCGCCGCAGTCAAAAAGGCGAAGGAATACGGCACCGTCGTCTCCTATGACCTCAATTATCGTCCGTCGCTCTGGAAGGGCATCGGCGGTCAGGAGAAGGCGCAGCAGGTCAACCGCGAAATAGCAAAATATATCGATGTCATGATTGGCAACGAGGAGGATTTCACCGCCTGTCTCGGGCTTGAGGTCGAGGGCAACGACGCAGGACTCAAGAAGCTCAATGTTGACGGCTACTGCAAGATGATTGAAAACGCCGTTAAGGTATATCCGAATTTCAAGGTTGTTGCAACAACGCTCAGAACCGTCAAGACCGCAACGGTCAACGACTGGAGCGCAATATGCTGGGCGGACGGCAAGCTCTATGAGGGTATGAAGCTCGACTCGCTTGAGATATTCGACCGCGTCGGCGGCGGCGATTCGTTCGCATCGGGTCTTATCTACGGTCTGATGACCGAGGGCGATCCTCAGTATGCGGTCAACTGCGGCATAGCGCACGGTGCGCTGGCGATGACCACCCCGGGCGATACGTCAATGGCAAGCAAGCGCGAGGTCGAGGCCGTTATGAACGGCGCAGGCGCAAGAGTTCAGAGATAAGAGAGGAAGATAAAAATGGACAAAGAACAAATATTGACTAAAATACAGGACTGCGGCATCGTCGCGGTCGTAAGAGCGGAGAGCGCCGATCAGGCGAGCAGAATCGCCGACGCGTGCATCGAGGGCGGCGTCGCGGCTATCGAGCTGACTTTCACCGTTCCCCATGCCGATAAGGTTATCGAAGAGCTTGCAAAGCGCTACACTCCCGAGCAGATGATTCTCGGCGCAGGCACGGTCATGGATGCGCCGACCGCGAGAATAGCCATGCTCTCCGGCGCAAATTTCGTTGTCAGCCCCTATTTTGACCCCGAGACCGTGAAGATGTGCAACCGCTACAGAGTTGCCGTCATGCCCGGCATAATGACCGTCAAAGAGGCTGTCGCCGCCATGGAGGCGGGCGCGGATATACTCAAGGTATTCCCCGGCGATGTCTTCGGCCCGAAGATAATCAAGGCTATGAGAGGACCGATACCCTACGCGAAGATGATGCCGACCGGCGGGGTCGATGTCGATAACGCCGCCGAATGGATAAAGGCGGGCGCAGTCGCAGTCGGCGCGGGCAGTTCGCTGACCGCTGGCGCAAAGACCGGCGACTATCAGCGCATCACCGACACCGCACGCAGGTTTGTCGAAAACATAAAGGCGGCGCGCGAGAGCAGATAAACCCGAAAAGAAAACAAAAGTAAAGGAACTTCTATGTTTGTAGATATTGCAAAAATCAAAATCAAAGCCGGAAACGGCGGCGACGGCGCGGTAACTTTCCACCGCGAGAAATATGTCGCGTCCGGCGGTCCCGACGGCGGCGACGGCGGCAAGGGCGGAGATATCATATTCGAGGTTGACGATAACCTCGCGACCCTTGCGGACTTCCGCTACAAGAGAAAATATACCGCTCCAGACGGAAAGCGCGGCGACGGCGGACGCAGGCGCGGCAAAAACGGCGAGAATCTTGTTATCAAGATTCCGCGCGGAACGATAATCCGCGAAGCGGAGTCGAACGCCGTTATGGCGGATATGTCCGAAAAGACCTCGTTCGTTGCCGCAAAGGGCGGCCGCGGTGGCTGGGGCAACACCCATTTCAAGACCCCGACCCGCCAGACTCCGCGCTTTGCCAAGAGCGGCACTCCCGGTGAGGAGTGGGAGGTCATTCTCGAGCTGAAGCTTCTCGCCGATGTCGGTCTGCTCGGCTTCCCGAATGTCGGCAAGTCAACATTTATCTCGGTCGTCAGCGAGGCAAAGCCAATAATCGCGGACTATCATTTCACAACCATAACTCCCGTCCTCGGCGTTGTCACCATGGGTGAGGGCGAGTCTTTTGTCGTCGCGGATATCCCCGGACTCATCGAGGGCGCGAGCGACGGCGTCGGTCTCGGTCACGAATTCCTGCGCCATGTTGAGCGCTGCCGTATGCTCCTGCACATAATCGACGCGGCGGGCAGCGAGGGCAGAGACCCGATAGAGGATTTTGAGAAGATAAACGCGGAGCTCGAAAAGTTCGACCCCGAGCTTTCAAAGCTTCCGCAGATCGTTGCGGCGAATAAAATCGACATGGCGGATGACGCTCAGATTGAGCATCTGCGCGAGTATTTCACCTCCCGCGGCTATGAGTTCTATACCATGTGCGCGCCGATTCAGGAGGGCACCGCCGAAGTCATAAACGCAGTCGCGAAACGGCTCAAAACTTTGCCGCCGATAAAACGCTACGAGGCGCAGGAGATACCCGTCGAGATGTTCGAGCGGCAGAAGGACACGGGCTTCACCGTGCGCGAGGAAGACGGCGTGTTTATCGTCGAGGCTCCGTGGCTGCTCAAGATACTTCAGCGCACCGATATGGACGACTATGAGTCGCTTCAGTATTTCCAGCGCGTGCTGCATTCGAGCGGCATACTTGACAAGCTCGAAAGCATGGGTATCCAGCAGGGCGACACCGTTGAAATTTACGATCTCGAGTTCGACTATATGCCGTAACGGAGGCTTCTCATTTGATAGGAATAAGCGAAGAACTGAAAAATACCGATCCCGATTTGCTCAGTCCGCTGACCCTCGCTTTTATAGGCGATACGGTGTTTGACCTGCTCGTCAGGGGCAATCTCGTCATGCAGGCGAACCGCCCCGTCGGCAAGCTGCATCCGCTCGCGGCGAAACGAGTCTGTGCTGCCGCTCAGGCAAGAGCTGCGCAGGCCATAGCGCCTATCCTGACCGAGCACGAAGCAGATATCTATCGGCGCGGCAGAAACGCACATACCGGCAGAGTACCAAAGAGCGCAAGCTCCGCCGAATATCACAGAGCAACGGGTCTCGAAGCGCTGTTCGGCTGGCTCTATCTCAGCAGGCAGGATAAGAGAATTGAAGAACTGTTTGAACATATTTCCAATGCCAAAAAGGCTGACGAGGTGAAGTGATGAACAGGAAAAGCAGGAAGAAAGAGACACTGACCCCATATGAGCGGCGCAAAAGGCGGCTCGAAAAAAGGTTTTCCACCGCGCCGAAAACAACGGGGCAGAAAGTGGCAGGGGCGGTAATAGACAATATCTGCTGGATAGTTGGCTGTTCGCTCTATTCGATAGGCGTTGTGGCGTTTGCCCTGCCCAACAGCATCGCGCAGAGCGGCACGACGGGTCTTGCGATAATAGTCAACCATATTTTTGAATTCATTCCGCTCGGCACGGCGAACTTTCTGCTCAATGTTCCGCTGATGATCTTAGCCTTTATTTTCATCGGCTGGCGCTTCGTTGCAAAGACGATGTGGGTGACGGTGATTCTCTCCGCCACGCTCGATCTTTTCAGCAAATTCCTGCCGACCTATACCGGCGACAAGATTCTCGCGGCAATATTCTGCGGCGTCTGCACGGGCGCGGGGCTGGCGATCGTTTTCATGCGCGGCGCGACTACGGGCGGCACCGATATCGTCGGGCGGCTTATACACAAGGCATTCCCGCATATCCAGATAGGCAAGGTCATTATGGCTGCCGACGCGGTAATAGTTATTCTCGGCGCGGTCGTTTTCCGCTCCGTCGAGTCCGCGATGTATGCGGTTATAGTCATTTTCGTCAACTCCCGTTTGCTCGACTATATTCTTTACGGCACAGGCAGCGGCAAGCTGCTGCTCGCCGTGACGGAGCACGCGCAGGAGATATCCGACGCGATAACTTCAAAGATGGGCAGGGGTGTCAGCATCCTGCCGGTCAAAGGCGGCTATACTGGCAAGGAGAAGAACATGGTCGTCTGCGCCGTGAAGAAAAACGAGGTGCCTCAGCTGACGAAGATAATCAGGCAGATAGACACCGATACGTTTATAATCATCACCGAGGCGGGCGAAATCCTCGGCGAGGGCTTCATTGCGCCCGGAGTCAACTGAATAAACAGAGCGCGGAGGCTTTTTCTTGCACCTCCGCGCTTTTTTGAAAAAATTTCTAAATTGGGTGAGAAAATCCGGCATTTCCCGCGACAGTATAAGTGAAAGGCGGGACGCCGCCCTGAAAGGATTGATCCGATGGACAACGGTGAGAGTAGCTACCGCCGTTTTATCGAAGGCGATCAAAGTGCGTTTGATGAACTCATGGACGCCTATCGAGACAGACTGATATTTTTTGTAAAAGGTTATGTCCGCTCCGCCGAAGAGGCGCAGGACATAGCTATGGATACCTTTGTCGAAATTCTCGTGCACCCCGGGCGTTTCCGCTTCAAAAGCTCGTTCAAAACCTACATATATTCCGTCGCGCGGCACAAAGCGATAGATTTTCTCCGCAAAAAGCGCACCGTGCCAGACGAGGGAGAGGAGATTTGGGACGAGAGCGCAATAGACTCTTTTTACAGGGGCGAGGACGCGAAAACCGTGCGCGAGTGTATGGACAGACTCAACAACGATTACAGAACCGTGCTGTATCTTGTCTATTTTGAGGAAGTGGACGGCGACGGTGCGGCGAAGATTATGGGCAAAAGCAAAAAGCAGCTTGCCAATCTCCTCTACAGGGCGAAGCAGGCGCTCAAAACCGAGCTTGAGAAGGAGGGCTTTTGCTATGAAGACCGATAAGGAATTCAAAAATGAAGTTTATGCGCGCGCTTCAAAGGAACGCGCAAGAATAAAAAAGCGCAACCGCGTGATAATGACCGCCGTGCCGTGCTTTGTTATTGCACTGACCGCCGCCACCGCAGCAGTTTATCATTCAACATCGTTTTCTATGAAGAATGCCATGCCTGCCGAGCAGCCGCATGATGCTGCAAATTACGTTCAGACCGAGGGTATCCCCGAGGGATACAAGTCCGCGCCGCCGACGAGCGAAGAGCGTGAATATTTTCAGCAGCCCGATATCGCGACGGATTCTTCAATAGGCTCTGTAAAATCAGGCTCAAGCGTTATGCCGACCGAAAATCACGGGGCGGCCGTGACAACTGTTGACGGCGACAAAAAAGGCGACTTCAACCGCCTCAACTATGATTTCAAGGCTTTCCCCGATAAGAAGGGCGAAAGAAGCAACGGCACGCCCGATGCAATTGTGATAGAAAACCGAGAAAAGCTTGCGGAATATCTCGCGGTGCAGGAGAAATACGGAACGCTGAGCGAAGAGCTGAAATCCGAGCTTTCGGGCAAGGACGATGAATATTTTAAAAATAACACCGTTGTGATAATAACCGCGGACTGCGAATATGATTTGGCGGACTGTGCAGAAGATTCAGACGGTACGCTCACCGTCTCGCTCAAAAAGTCGGAGAGCGAACGGGAAACCGGATGCCATATGATTTTGACCGTGTATAACAAGCATTTTACAAACATAGTCCTCAGGGACGCATGAACAAAAGGAGGAACGAAATGAAACTCAAAAGATTAGCGGCTCTTCTGCTCTGCGCCGCCGTCATGCTGCCGCTCGCGGCGTGCGAAAAAAAGCCGGATTCCGGAACATCGCAGACTACTGAAGATACCACCGTCACGCCGACAAAGGACGGCGACACCTCTATCACCGCAACGGACAAGGGCAATAAAGGCGCCGCCGCGCAGGATCTCATGCAGGGCATAACCAAGGGCAAGGGCGCATCCAAAAAGCCGGACAGCCGCTTTGCGAATGTCGCCGCATCGTTTGCGCTCGACCTTTTCAAGGATGAATACAAGTCCGGTAAGAACACCCTCGTTTCGCCTCTCTCTGTGCTCACTGCGCTCGCCATGACTCAGAACGGCGCAGAGGGCAAGACCCTCTCCGAGATGCAGAAAGTTCTCGGCGGGCTCGACCGCGATACTTTAAACGCCTATATGAACGCCTATCTCGCCGCAGTCGCGGGCAAGGACAGCGCGCTCAAATGCGCCAATTCCATATGGGTCGACAGCAAGCTCGATGTCAAGAGGGCGTTTCTCCAGAAAAATGCGGATTTCTATTCCGCCCAGGCGTATAAAGCGGATTTCACGAGCGCAAGAACCGTAAAAGAGATAAACTCGTGGGTCAGCAAGAACACGAACGGCATGATAAAGAAGCTCGCGGATCAGTTCGATCCCCGCACCGTCATGGTGCTCATGAACGCGCTCTGCCTCGAGGCGGAGTGGAGCGATCCCTATACAGACAACTGCGTGCGCGAGGGCACGTTCACAAATGCCAAGGGCAACCTCGTCAAGGCGAATTATATGTATTCGCAGGAGCTCGAATATATCGAGACCGCGAATGCGACGGGCTTCATGAAATATTATACGGGCGGCGACCTGGCGTTTGTCGCGCTTCTGCCGAACGAGGGCACGAGTATAGACAGCTACATTGCCTCGCTCACCGGCAATGGATTTCTCAGTGCGCTGAATTCGAGGAAGAACACCCAGGTCAACACGCAGATGCCGAAGTTCAAGTGCGAATACAGCAACTCGCTTGTCGGCACCCTCAAGAAAATGGGCATGGGAACGGCATTTGACGAGAACAAAGCGAACTTCTCGTCCATAGCGGACAATTCAAACGGCAACATATTTATCGGCGAGGTTATCCACAAGACCTATATTGAGGTCGCCGAAAAGGGCACTCGCGCCGGAGCGGTGACTGCCGTTATCATGGAAGCAAAGAGCGCAAGACCCGTCGAGCAGCCGAAAGAAGTCCGCCTCACAAGACCGTTTGTCTATGCGATAATTGACACCGAAACGAACCTGCCGCTCTTCATCGGCGCGCAGACCGATATATAACGGAGGAGCGTCATGAGCTTTAAAAAGCCGCTGGCTCTTTTGATGAGCGTTATGTCCATAGCCGCCTGCGCCCTGCCGTTTTCCGGCTGCGGAAAGACCGTAGGCAATGCGTCCGACAAGGGCGCGAAAAGCGGCGCGGTACGCAATCTGACCGAGAACATTTCAAAAAATGACTCCGGCTCGAAAGCTGCGGATAATGAGTTCAAAACAGCCGCCGCATCGTTTTCGGCAGATCTGTTCAAAAATAACTACTCAAACGGAAAGACAACGCTCGTCTCGCCGCTGTCCGTGCTGACTGCGCTCGCTCTCGTGCAAAACGGCGCCGAGGGTGAGACTCTCGCTCAGCTTGAGCGGGAGCTCGGCGGATTAGACCGCGACACGCTCAATAAATATATGCGCGCTTACTGCGACTTTCTGAGCGCCGGCGACGAGCTGAAAATTGCAAACTCCGTCTGGACGGACAGCAGCGTTGAAGCAAAGCAGGCGTTCCTGCAAAAGGCGGTGGACAGCTACTCCGCGCAGATTTTCTCCGCTCCGCTGTCGAGCAAAAAGACCGTCAGCAGCATCAACTCCTGGGTCAGGAAAAACACCGACGGCATGATACCGAAGATAATCGAAAATGCCGATAGAGACGCCGTTATGATGCTCATAAACGCCATTGCGTTTGAAGCAAAGTGGGAGACTCCATACACAAACGACGATATCGAAAAGCTCGAGTTCAACTCATATTCCGGCAAATCGAAGAAAACCGAATTCATGTGCTCGACAGAGAGCGTATATCTCTCCGACAGCGACGCGAGGGGCTTCATGAAGCCATATAAAAACGGCCGCTTCGCTTTCGCGGCGCTCCTGCCGAACGAAGATGTGAGCATTGATGATTATATAGCCTCCCTCAGCGGCGAAAAGCTGATGAAAATATTCTCGTCCGCCAAGAAAAACGAAGAAGTCGATGTAAAAATGCCGAAGTTCAGGGCGGAGTACAGCACGCAGCTTATAGACACGCTCAAAAAGATGGGCGTAGAAGATGCGTTTGACCGTGAATCTGCCGACTTCTCCTCGCTCATAGATAAAAACGACGGCGCTTATATCGGCACCGTGATGCACAGGACTTTTATCGAGGTCGATCAGGAGGGCACGCGTGCCGCTGCGGCAACGCTTGTCGGCATCAGCAAAATGAGTATGCCGGCGATAAATCCCGTTTGCCTCAACCGTCCGTTTGTCTATATGATAGTGGACACCGAAACGAATCTGCCGCTGTTTATCGGCGTGCAGACCGAAATTTGACAAATACCTATACATCCACCTCTGTTCCCCAAATAGAAGACCCCGCCGGTTCTCTGCCCGGCGGGGTCGCTTTTTGTTTTTATTGTTCGTATTTTTTCAGCTCGTCCGCTTCTTCTATCTCTATCTCCGGGTCCTCTCCGAGAACCGGCGGTACTGAATCCGTCGCGGTGAGCTGTTTTATCCATTTTCGGCTCTTGAACCTTATCAGGCAGAGAATGGCTTTTGGCGTGTCCTCCGCCACATACATCGCGATTATCAGCACATAGAACGGCACATTCGTCAAAAATCCGAGTATGGTCACTATCGGTATGCTTAGTATAAACAGCGTGCCTATGTCTAAAAACATTCCGATTTTCGTGTCTCCGCCGGCTCTGAATATGCCGACCACGCAGACATACGGGATGTTTCTTATGCCGATCCACAGCGAGTAGATGAGCAGCAGCGTCGCCGTCATCTGCCGCGCACCTTCTGTCTCGATCGGCAGAGCGCGCAGCAGCGGCCAGCGCAGGGCTATCATGCCGAGTCCCGTCAGCACTCCGAGCAGGGGAACGAGCCTTATGAACCGCTTGCCCATGGAGTATGCCTCGTCCGCCTTGCCTGCGCCGACTGCCTTGCCCGTCATTATCGAGCAGGCGTGGCATATGCCAACGAAGAAAACGAACGCTATTTGTTCTATCGAGCTGAATATCGTATAGGCGGCGTAGTTCTCGCTGCCCTGGCGCGCATAGACCATGGCGTAGACATTCGTGCCGACTCCCCAGAGCAGCTCATTGAGCATTATCGGAGCGCAGACGCGAATGAACTTCTTGAAAAACTCCGCATCCTTTTTGAAAAATTCGCTTATCGGCGCGTGGATAATATTCTTTTTCGCATTGCCGATTATGAACAGCATAATAGTTTGCACTATCATCGCAGTGACGGTAGCTATCGCCGCGCCGCGAAGCTTCAGCGCGGGGAAGCCGAGCTTGCCGTTTATTAAAATATAGTTGAGAACCGTGTTCGTCGCGACCGAGACTATCGAGCAGATAAGCGGCGTGTGGACATCCTCGGTCGAGCGCATGACGGTGCTTGTGACAAGCGATATCGCAACGAATATTCCGTAGGGCGCGACAGCTTGCAGATACTGAACTCCCGCCGCTATGACAGCTTCTTCAGAGGTGAACACGCGCATCATCTGCGCCGGGATAGTCAGCACGGATACTGTATATATCACGCCGACCGCGAGCGACAAAATGAAGCCGATCCCGTAGCTTCGGCGGATGCTCTGCCTGTCTTTTATTCCCCAGAACTGCGCCGTCATCGTCGCCGTGCCGGAGCTTATGCCGAACAGGGCGAGGTTCAATAAAAATCCCCAGCGCCCCGCGACACCTATCGCCGCAGTGCTGACATTGCCGAGCCCGACCGTCATCGCGGTGTCAACGAGCTGGGCGCATGAGGTCAGCAGCTGTTGCAGGGCGATAGGTATCGCCAAAGAAAACATTTTTTTGTAAAAACCCGAACGGGTCGTGTTTGACATCTGACTGTTATTATCTCCTGTCCTTATTCCTCGATCGCTGCCTTTGCGCTGTTTATCTTATGGAATACAGCCATATCGAACTTCGGCTCGCGGTCGTAGGTGTAAAGTCCGTTCTGCTCCTGCTCAATATCGTAGAGCTGAGTGTAGCAGAAGCCGAACATGAGCTCGTTGCCGAGCAGGGCTTCGGTGAGTCCCTTGTATCTTTCAATAAATTCTTTCTCGGTCTTCGGCGCGTTGCCGTAGCCCCAGGCGTTTTCGTCCTGATTGCCTATGACCCACTTGATTCCGCCGTATTCGCTGACAAAAGTGGGCTCGCCGGCATATTTCTGTCGGCGGTCGTGCCTGTCGATAAGAGTGCCGTCTGAAACGAGCTTGTCGTAATTTTCTTTGAATATCTTCGGATCCTGCTCATAGTCGTGAACATCGAAGATATCGGTCACAACATGGTAGTTTCCGCTCGTGTCGATGCAGGGACGGGTGCCGTCGAGCTGTTTTGTGATTTTATAGACTGCTTCGAGCAGCTCGTCTCTCTGCTCGCGGCCTGCGTAGTCCCAGGTCTCGTTGAACGGGCACCAGCCGATTATCGACGGATGGTTGAAGTCGCGCTCAACCTCCTCGCACCACTCGGGCAGAATGCCGTAAATCGCATCGGGCGCGGAGTAGTCAAGTCCCCAGTTCGGGTATTCGCCCCAGACGATATAGCCAAGACGGTCGCAGTGATAGAGGAATCTCTGCTCGAAAACCTTCTGATGCAGTCTCGCTCCGTTGAAGCCGGCGGCGAGGGATATTTCTATATCCTTTATCATGTCGCTGTCGTCGGGAGCGGTGTATATTCCGTCGCGGTAGAAGCCCTGGTCGAGCACAAGGCGCTGGAAAACGGACTTGCCGTTGATGAGATATTTAAATCCGTCGAGGCGGACGTCGCGCAGACCGAAATAGCTCTTGACGGTGTCGCCGCCGAAGGTGATTACAAGATCATAGAGCCTGCCGCAGCCGACCTCCCACAGGTGCTTTTCGATGAGCTTCATATCTCCGCTGACGCATCCCGCCGCATTTTTGCAGTTGTATCTGCCGACCAATTTACCCTCGTAGAGAACGTCTATTCCGAGCTCGCCGCTGCCGCAGAGCTCGCAGGAGAAGCTGACGGAAGAGCTCTCTGGATTCGGGAAGAGCTTGATGCTCTTTATGTAGCTCTTCGGCACGAACTCGACCCAGACGGTCTGCCAGATGCCTGTCGTGCGGGTGTAGTCGCAGTCATGCGAATGAAGTTTTTCGCTCTGCTTGCCGCGCGGAATGAGCGGATTTCTGACATCGTCGCGCGCTTCGACCGCTATGGAGTTCCTGCCGGCTTTGAGGAACTTCGTGATGTCCCCGGCAAACGAGACATAGCCGCCCTTGTGGTGCATTGCCTCTTCGCCGTTTATGTAGACTGTTGCGTCATAGTCGACCGCGCCGAAGTGCAGTATGACTCTGCCCTCGAGCTCGCTTTCGCTGATTTCGATGTCGCGTCTGTACCACACGCAGTTCATGAAATCGGTGTTCTCAACGCCGGAAAGGCGGCTCTCGGGGCAGAACGGGACTATGATCTTCGAGCTCAGATGCTCCGCATTCTGGAGTCCGCGCTCTCTGCCGCTGACGCTGTTGTCAATTTCGAATTCCCATTCTCCGTTGAGGTTGAGCCAGCTTTCTCTTTCAAACTGCGGATTCGGATGCTCCGCTCTCGGAATAGAATTTGCCATTTGTTTATGTCCTTTCAAATAAATTACTTGTTGAAATATGTCGCCTCCGCCATCGCGCAAAGGGCGTGATAGACGGGGAGAGTCAGCTCCTGGACTTTGAATGTCTCGGTCTCCGGCAGGCGCAGGCAGACCGTGCACATCTCGCTCATGAGACTCATTTTCTCGCCGGTTATGCCGATGCTCTCGATCCCCATGGCGTTGGCAACTTTCACTGCGTTGACAACATTCGCGGAGTTGCCGGAGGTGCTCAGCGCAATGAGTGCGTCGGGGCTCGACGATGCGTATGCCCAGACCTGCTGAGCAAATATCATATCGGCGGCAATGTCATTTGCAAACGCTGTGTTCAGCCCCTCGTGCGCGCTCAGCGCAACCGCGGGCAGCGCGCCCTGAAGATGGTTCGCAAGATATTCGCCGTCCTTTATTTCCGAAAAAGCCTGTCTCTGCTCGTCGGTCAGCTCTCTCTTGAGCAGAAAGCCTTTCATCAGCTCGCCGACTATGTGCTGCGCGTCCGCCGCGCTTCCGCCGTTGCCGCAGATGAGCAGCTTGCCGCCGCGGTCGAAGCAGGCGCAGATAACATCATAGGCGCTCCTGATGTCCTCTTTGATTCCCTCAAGAGCGGGGTAGCGGACAAAGAGCTCTTCAAAAATTTCCTTTTCTCTGTTCATGCTTTTCCTCCGTTTGCCGCGGCGTCGAGCGCGATTCCGAGCGACGCGAGGTCGCCTATCTTCTCGCCGAGTCCCGCGGGGATTATCCTGCATCCGGCAGTCTGGCTCAGAGCCTCGCGGTGCAGTGCTTTTTCCATGCTGTCTTTTAGAAGATGCCCGGAGCGGGCAAAGATGCTTCCGATTATTATAGCCTGCGGGTCGAGTATATCGGCGAGTATCGCGAGCCCCTCACCGAGCTTTTCTCCGCAGATTCTGTATACTTCTTTCGCCGTCTCGTCGCCGTTCTCTGCGGCTTCGGCGGCGGATTTTGCCGTTATATTTTCAATATCCTCGGCGGTTTTGCACATCAGAGTGCTCCCGCCGCTTTCGAGCGTCTTTCTCGCCATCTCCTGCGCGAGGCGGCCTATTCCGCCGCCGCTGCAAAAGCCCTCGAATGAGCCGCGCTTGCCGTAGCCTACGGGGCCGTCTGCGGCGATTCTCATGTGCCCGACTTCGCCCGCCATGTCGTTTGAGCCGCTGTAGAGTCTGCCGTCAAGTATCAGCCCCGCGCCCATGCCCGTGCCGAATGTCAAAAATATCATATTGCGAAGTCCTTTTCCCGCGCCGAACTTCCATTCGGCGAGCGCGCAGGCGTTCGCGTCGTTTTGCAAATACGTGTCGAACCCGAACCGTTCTTCAATCATGTCGACTATCGGCACGCACTCCCAATCGGGGAGATTCGGCGGCGCGAGAATAACTCCGCGCCTGCTGTCGAGCGGACCGCCGCAGCTTATCCCCGCGCAGAGAATATCTTCGGGGGAGAGGGCGTTCTTTTTTATTATCTCTTCAACATTGTCGAGCAGCTCTGCCGTCACGGCGTGCCAGCCGCGCCCGACCCGGGTCTCAAAGCGGAGCTTGTCTATAATAATATCGTCGGCATCTCCCTGCGCTCTGCCGAGCAGAACGGCGCACTTCGTTCCGCCGATGTCTATACCTATTATATATTTTTTCATATTATATCAAATCACTTCCGATTTTACTGCACACATATTATACACATAAATCTTTTTTCGGTCAATCGGATAAAGATGCAAATACAAGAAAAACTACTGTATATAGCATTTACGGAGGCGGAAAAATGGTTCTGACGATACTGAGAATTTTTATATTATACGTTCTGGCGACTGCGGCGGTCAGAATAATGGGAAAAAGGCAGATAGGCGAGCTTCAGCCGTCTGAGCTTGTTATAACTATTCTGCTCTCCGAAATCGCGGCTATACCTATGCAGGATACGGATATCCCACTGCTCAATTCCGTCGTCGCGGTGCTTCTGCTCGTGGCGTTCGAGATAATCAGCTCGGTCATTTCCATGAAGAGCCGCGGCGCGCGCAGGCTGCTCGAGGGCAACGCCGTAACGGTTATACGCGACGGCAAGATCGATCAAAAAGAGATAAAACGCCTGCGCTATACCGTTGACGATCTTCTGACGGCTCTGCGGCAAAAGGATGTTTTTGATATCTCAACAGTCGGCTATGCCGTGCTCGAAACGAACGGCAAGCTCTCGGTCATGCTCAAGCCCGATGAGAATGCGCTGACCGCAAAGACCCTGCAGCTCTCTCTGCCCGATCCCGGTATGCCGTGCCTCGTCGTCAGCGACGGAAAAGTCATACGAGAGCACTACGATGACTGCAACATGAACGACAGAGAGCTCAAACGCCTGCTCAGAGCAAAGGGGCTGACGGTCGAGGATGTGCTGATAATGACCGTTGACCGCGACAAAAACGCTGTTATAGTCGAAAAGGAGAAAAAAGTATGAAACGCTTTGCGACGGCACTTGTTCTGCTCGCCCTGACGCTGACTATGAGCATCGGCGCGCAGTTCATATTTTCAAAGAAGACCGGCGAGCTGATAACGGATCTCGAATCCCTGCTCAACGCCGTCGATGCCGGGGAGGGAGAGAAGCAGGCGCTCGAAAAAGCCGAGAGCGAATGGAAAAATTCAAAAAAAATCCTGCACATCCTGCTCGTCCACCGCTCAATGGATGAGATCGAGATAAACATAAACAGTCTCAGGGAATATCTCGACTCGGGCGATGACGAGGCTCTGCGCCAGGCGTGCACCGAGGCGCTCAAACAGCTTGAAAACCTGCGCGACGCGGGAAAAATAACGATAGAAAATGTGCTGAAAATCGAGTAAAACGGTGTTGACAAAACGCTCCCGATATTGTAAAGTTATTTTGTAAATATCGGTAAAAAGGAGCGTCACCATGAAGAAAAAGCACGATCCCAAAAGTGTGATACTGACGATAATTCTTGTAATAACCTATGTGCTTTCCGTCGTGTTCAATTTTTCGCATATGATGGACGGCAAGGGCAGCAGAAAGCCCGGCTTTGCCACGGCGGGTCTGTTCCTGCTCGCGGCGTTTGTCTATATTATTTTCAAGCGCATGAACAAGCGTCCGCTTGTCGTCGGAACGGTATTCTGGTCGATTTCGCTTGTGTGCTCCGCCTATGCGCTGATGATGTGCTTTTTCTACAATGACCTCATGAGCCTGTTCTATCCGCTGATGATGGCTTTCCTCCCGCCGAGCTTCGGCATCGCCGCGCCGTTCAAAACGAACAACACGCTCTATTTTGCCATCCTTTTTGCAATCCCTGCGGCTGAGCTGATATTTCATATTATCCTGCTCGCCCTGCGCTCGAAAAAGGTCAAAAAATAAACAGAATATAACATTGTGATTTTTAGGCTGTTCCGTTTTGGGACAGCCTTTTTTGTCTCCGGAAGCCTTGATATATAAGCGCTTTCGGCTTTTTACATTTTTTGGCGTTTATTTAAGCTTTATAAATGCAATACAAATTTAACTTTCTTTAACCAAACTTAACCGCGCCTTATATTGACTTTGTTTATGCACTGTTATAGATTAAATTCATCTCGGCTTATACCCTTTTGCAGCGGAAAATATATTCCGCGCGGGGCGGAGCCAAAATGACGGAACATCACGGAGGAAAAATGGAAAAGAAAAATGCAGCGCCGAGCGTCAGACAGCTGTTATGCGCTTCGGCGGAGAAGTACGGAGAAGAGATATTCATAAAATTCATGCGAAACGGCGCAGTCGAAGAGCGCAGCTATGTCCGCGTCAAAACGGACAGCGAAGCGGTCTGCCGCTGGATCAGAAGCATATCGAAAGAGGGTATGCACGTCGCCGTTGTCAGCAAGACGAACTACGAGTACATAACCTGCATCACCGGAATACTCATGAGCGGCAGCGTCGTTGTGCCGTTCGCGCCCGATATATCCGCAAAAGAGGCGTCGGAGCTTTTCGACCGCGCGGATATCGACATGGTGCTCTATGACAGCACTTTTTCCGAGAATGTCGGCGAGGTCATGGCAAACTGCCCGAAGATAAAGCACGCGGTCGACCTCTCGGACGAGAACTTTTTCGCCGGTATCTATGAAAAATATTCGGCGGCGAGTGAATACGCGTCCCTCTCCGACTACGAAGTCGATCCCGACAAGTGCGCGGTCATAATATTCACCTCCGGCACGACCGGGGTCAAAAAAGGCGTTATGCTCTCGACCAACGCCCTCGTCGGCAACATCATGTACAAAGAATATATTAATATTTTCAGCGAGCGGACTTCGACCCTCTCTGTGCTCCCGATGCACCATATCTACTGCTTCTCGGGCGACTATCTGAAAAACCTGTGCGACGGCGTTCAGGTCTGCCTCAACGGCAATCTCAGCGATATCGTCCCGAATCTTCAGCGCTTTGAGCCCAACGCCATGCGCGTCGTTCCGATGATAGCTCAGCATCTGCTCCAGCGCATAAAGATAACCGCGGCGAAAAATCCGGATATCACTCCCGCCGAGGCGGCAAAAATCGTGCTCGGCAAGAACCTCAACTGGATAGTTTCGGGCGGCGCATATCTCGATCCGCTGCTTGTCGAGGAATATGACAAGCTCGGCATAATGCTCCGCCAGGGCTACGGCATGACCGAGGTCGGCTGCCGCATTTCCGTACCCGACAGAGGCGTTTCGACCGAGTCCGTGGGCAGAGTCATAAATATCTGCGATGTCCGAACTGAAAACGGCGAGATTCAGATAAAGACCCCGACCATCATGCTCGGCTATTATAAAATGCCCGAGGAGACGGCGCAGATGTTCACCGAGGACGGCTGGTTCAAGACTGGCGACATCGGCTATATCACCGAGGACAGGCAGCTGTTCATCACCGGCAGAGTCAAGAATCTGATAATACTCTCGAGCGGTGAAAATGTCTCGCCCGAGGCGATAGAGAAGAAGTTCAAGAAATTGAATATAGTTGACGAGGTTGTGGTTTGCGGCGAAAACGACCGCATCGTCGCCGAGATATATCCCGATTTCGAGCACGCGAAGCAGGAGGGGATAGAGGATATTCCCGCCGAGATAGAGCGCCGCATGGATGAGATAAACGCGGGCGCAAAGACCTCGCATTTTGTCTCGGAGCTGAGATTCCGCGACGAGCCTTTTGAAAAGACCTCGAGCGGCAAAATAAAGAGAAAAGAAACCGTTGTGGGCTGAGGAGGAGAGAAAAATGAAACCGAAGGCAGGAACAGAGGTATTTGAGCTTATCCCCTCGCAGAAGATGATAAACTTCATGCTCAAATACAGCTTCTTTCATAAGCAGGTCATTCAGATCCCCATGTCGATAGTCACGCACACGCCGATAGACTTCGATGTGCTCAAAAAAGCGCTGAACATAGAGATAGAGCGCAACGACTGCATGAGACTGCGCTTTTATAAAGAACACGGGGAGTTCTATCAGTATTTCCTCGACAAATATGTTGTTGACGATGTGCCCGTCGTGACCTTTTCGACCGAAGAGGAACAGCAGGCTTATCTCACCGCCGACGCACGCCGACCCATACGTCATTTGAAAGGCGAGGATTTTCGCATCATATTCTTCCGCTCGTTCGACGGCGGCTACGGAATATATATCAACATCACCCATCTGTGCATGGATGCTGCGGCGGTCTTTGTGTTCTTCTCCGATCTGCTCGGAGTCTATGACCACCTGAAAAACGGCAAGCCCATGCCGCGTCCGCTTGGCGAATACAAAAAGACGATAAGAAAAGAGCTCGCCATAGTCGCGGACGAAAAGAAGATGAAAGAGGAAGAGGAGTTCTATACCCAGTTTTTCCTCAAGGACGGCGATCCGCTTTATGCCGGAGTTCACGGCCCCGAGCTGCTCGAAAAAGAGCGCAAAAGAAAGCACGACCCATCTCTCCGAGCCCCGTCCTGCTTCGACCCGATACACGACAAGGCGGAGCTTGCAAGATATGATGTCTCGAAAGAGGACAGCGACAAGATACTCGCGTTCATTCAGTCGAGCGGCGTCAGCCCCGAGTGCCTTGTCCAGCTGGCAATGCGCCTGCATATCTCGAAGATAAACTACAGAACGAACGACTCTTATTTCGTCACCCTCTGCACCCGCCGCAGAACCCTCAGCGAGAAGCGCTCGGGCGGCACGCTCGCAGAACCCCTCCCGTGGAGAATAGTCCTGCCCGAGACCCTGACCTTCGGCGAGGCTCTCGACAAGATGGCGGAGCTTCAAATGACTCTGTTCAGGCATATGGACTACCCCTATCTCGAGTGCCGCGAGCTTGTGAGAAAGCTGTTTGATTACAGCCCGATAGCCGCGTCGTCCTCGATGATGTTCTCGTGGTTTCCGCTCAGCAAAGACACGATGAACGGCTGGGACTATGAGTTCACGGGCTACAGCCTCGGCAGATACATCATGCCGCTCTACAGCTTCGCAATGTACGACGCGCACAGCGGCTGCTTCAAGTTTTCGTATATGCACCGCACGAATATGATAACCTCGGAGCATATAAAAGCCCTGCATGAAAAGACCGTTCGAGCCCTGCTTCTCGGCGCGGAGAACCCCGACAGGACGCTCGGCGAGATACTCGATATACTTTAATCTTAAAAAGGAGAGACAGTTATGCTTGAAAAGATTGCCGGAATAATCTGCGAATATGTCTATATCGACCCTGCCGAAATTACCGAGCAGGCGAACCTCAGAACCGATATCGGTCTGAGCTCGCTCGATCTTATGAGCGTCGCGTCGGATATGGAAAACACCTTCGGGGTGAAGATTCCCGAGAGAGCGATACTCACCGCCAAGACAGTCAGGGATCTTATCGCCTGCGTGGGCTGATAAACAAATGTGAATATAAAAAGAAAGCTGCAATCCATGGATAAAACCGTGAATTGCAGCTTTGCTGTTTGTTATTTAACTCAGATCTTCATCGCAACATCATATGCGCGCCATACGACGGAGCGGAGGTTGCCTATTGCAAGGCAGTCGCCGACGAGGTGGACATTGCCGGACTTCTCGGCAAGCGGAGCGGGGATATAGCCCGCGCAGCTGATGACGGAGTCGCAGTCGATGTTGATGTCCTTGCCGTCCTTGCCGGTGCAGACGATGGAGCCGTCCTTGACTTCCTTGAGGGTCGTCTCAAGATAGACGGGAGTCTTGTGCAGGGCGAACCACTCTCTGAGATAAGAGGAGTTTGCAAGGCAGACGCCGGTCTGGCTGATAAGGTCGTCCTTCATCTCGACAATGATCGGATTCTTGCCCTGGAGAGCGAGCTCGTAGGCGATTTCGCATCCGGTCAGTCCGCCGCCGATGACGGCAACAGTGTTGCCGACTTCTGCGCCGTTGAGGTAGTCGCAGCCCTCGATCATCTTCTCGTAGCCGGGGACTCTTCTGAGGAGTCTCGGGGTCGAGCCGGTCGCGATGATAACGGGATCGCTGCCGAACGCCGCGATATCCTTTATCTCGTCGTTGAGTCTGACTTCGATGCCGAGCTTCGTCATCTGGCGTCTGTACCAGTCAAGCAGGTCGCGAAGCTTGCCCTTGTAGGACTCTGCGCTCGCGGGGATGAATGTTCCGCCGAGCACGTCGCTCTTCTCGTGGATTATCGGATTGTGTCCGCGGAGCTTGAGCACGCGGGCAGCCTCCATGCCGCCGATACCGCCGCCGACGATGTGGACGGTCTTGGGCGAGTTGGTCTTCTTTATGTAGTGCTTGTTCCACTGCATCGTCTCGGCGTTGATAGCGCAGCGGGAAAGATGCAGGCTGTCGGAAAGCTCCTGATCGTTGGGCACGCCCTTGTAGTGGCACATGTTGAAGCAGCCGTTGTGGCAGAGAATGCAGGGACGGATGTCATCCTCCTCGTCATTCATCATCTTCGTGACCCACTCCTGATCGGCGAGGAACTGACGCGCGAATCCTGCGCCGTCAAGCTTGCCTTCCTTTATCGCGTCCGCGGCAACTCTCGGATCGAGGCGTCCGGCGCAGATAACGGGAATGTCGCAGAACTGCTTGATGTATTCAACATCCTCAAGGTTGCAGTTCTCGGGCATGTAGATGGGCGGGTGAGCCCAGTACCATGCGTCGTATGTGCCGTTGTCGCAGTTGAGGCAGTCATAACCGGCATCCTGAAGATACTTGACAGCCTTCTCGGACTCTGCCATGTCGCGTCCGGCCTCGGTATAAGCCTCGCCCGGAAGAGCGCCCTGGCGGAAGCCCTTGGTCTTGGAAATTATGCTGTAGCGCAGAGAGACCGGGAAGTCGTCGCCGCAGGCCTTCTTGATAGCCTGAACTATCTCGACTGCGAAACGGTAGCGGTTCTCGAACGAGCCGCCGTATTCGTCGGTGCGCTTGTTGACATATTTAAGGGTGAACTGGTCGAGCAGATAGCCCTCGTGGACTGCGTGAACCTCAACGCCGTCAACGCCTGCGTCCTTGAGCATCTTTGCGCTCTCTGCGAACGCATTGACGAACTCCTTGATCTCGGCCTTGGTCATCTCTCTCGAGGGAACCTTGTCAGACCAGCGGTTGGGCGAGGGGCTCGCGGAAGCCGTGATCTTGTCGAGATCCATGAAAGGCTTGCTGAGAACTCTCAGCGCGGGGTTGGTGTAGAGCTTTTCCATC
>DKDF01000112.1 GCA_002451755.1 Ruminococcaceae bacterium UBA6855 | reverse complement strand
TTTCCCCCGTCCCCGCAGGCACGACCCGCCCGTGCACAACATAATAACTCCGCGGCTCCGCCGCACCTCTTCCCTCTTAACTCAAAAAATCCCCGCCGAAGCGGGGATTTTCTGTTTTGTCACTTAACCGACTTAACGATATTTGTTATCTCGTTTATGTAAAGGATGCTTGCGGGAATAACGAGGCAGTTGCCGTTTGCATAGCCTGCGTTGACAAGCGCGTTATACATCTTGTTTACGTCCTCATTTTCGGAAACGTCTTTTACAAGACCCTGAACCGTCGCGCTGCTCTCGTAATATTCAACGAGCTCTTTTGTCGACTTGAATTCAACAACGATTGCGGAAGTAAGTCCGTTGGACTTCTTTGTGAGCATGTGAAGCTCAACTGCGTATTCGTCCTTTGCGAGTTCTTCCTTTATCGTGTTCATAACGCCGGTAAAGGTTGTGTTGTTTTCGTAACCTGCGTCAATAAATGCTTTTTCAATTGCGGAATATTTGGAACCGCAGGACGCGAGCATCGTCAGCGCCATAACAAGCACGAGCGCAAGGCTTACGATTTTTGTGATTTTCTTCATAAAATCCTCCGTATTAAATTTGTTTTATGATTTTTGAGTCAGCGCGGAGCGAAAACCGAAGGTCGCCCGCCCGACTGTAATCAGTATATCAAACAGCGAAATAATATGTCAATATGCAAAAATGCCCGAATGTACAAATCCGCCGATGTGCATAATTCATAAAAAAGCCGACGGAACGTGCCGTCGGCTTTAATTTACTCATCGTATTCGTAAATGCTTTCGAGAAGTCTTTCAAGCGATGAAATATTTTCGACGGTGAAATCCGCAATCTTCTCTCCCGTCCCGCTGATTCTGAACGAATAGTTCTTCGCCAGGGGAGCCGTGCCTTCGCCGCCCGCAATCATCATCGTTCTGCCCGCAAGGTTGCCGTGCATATTCGTTCCGTTTACGTAAACCTGACGGATATCAACCTGTGGCTCCTCTTTTCCGCTTTTCTTGTCTGCAATATAAAATTCCCTCGGTGACGGACACAGCACAATCGCCTTTTTAAGCGTCTTTTCGCCGTAATCCCTGCCGGTTGTTTCAAATTGAAGAGCCTTTGCCTTCATAGGCGCGGAAAAGCCGATAATCCTGCCGACTTTTCCGAGCGGAACAGGAGCAATAGTGCATATCACATCGCCGCGCAGCGATACCGCAAGACTACGGTCTCCGAAAAGCGTCGGCACTATCATAACCTCAAAGACCGAGCGGTCGGTTTCAAAGACAAAATCTGTTTTGCCGGACATCGAAAAGAGCTTGCCGTATGGCTTTGAAATCCATTCGACCTTTCCCTTTTTCGTCTTTTTGAGTGCGCGGACGAGCTTTCCGCGTTTTCCCATCGCGCGAATAAAGCACACGAGCGCAAACACGACTATGATTGCCGCCGCGATAATCGCAACAGTCAGCGGCTCATATACCGTATATGCAACAAGAGGAACGATAATAAAAAGCGAGCACAGAACCATAAGTATTATGGCGAGCAGTCGCGCCGCAAAGTTCTGCGCGGAAATTCCGACGCGCGACTTTTTGCCGCGATTCAGCTTCTGAGCATAGGTGAAATCGCTTTCATAGCCAAGTGTAAGATCGTCTCTTTTTTTCTTTTTCATCTTTCGCCCTCCGTTATACCGTTTTTCTTTATTATATCATATGCTGTTCCGTCGTGTCAATAATTTTCAGCCGCAATCGGGCTTTTTGTCATCTCTACTGTGGGTAGAGCCTGCGATATAGACGCACAATCCGCTAATAGATTGCATTTTTCGTCGCTTTGTGATATCATTATCGTGCCGGAAAGGCTGAATTTCATAAAAACGGAGATAAAAATGAAAGTCACAATCGTATGCGAAGTTTTGGGCAAGGCAAACAACGGAACAACCGTCGCCGCCCTCAATCTCATCCGCTCACTGAAAGAAAAAGGTCATGAAGTCAAGGTCATCTGCCCCGACGCGGACAGAGAAGGACTCGAAGGCTATTACATTCTTCCCGTCACGAATATGGGAAGTCTTATAAACGGTATACTCGAAAAAAATCACGTCACGCTCGCAAAATATGACGAGCAGATTATTTATGACGCAATAAAGGACGCGGACGTCGTTCATTTCATGGTTCCGCTCTTCATTGCAAGACGTGCGACAAAGCTCGCCGTCAGTCTCGGCAAACCCATAACCGCCGGCTTTCATGCGCAGGCGGAAAATCTCACGGCGCATATCGTCGGACTGATGGGAAATCATCTCGCAAACCATCTGACATACGAATGGTATGATAAAAACCTCTTCTGCCGCGCGGACGCAATCCATTATCCGACGCAGTTCATCCGCGACGTTTTTGAGGGTGAGGTTCACCGCAAAACGAACGGTTATGTCATCTCAAACGGCGTCTGCAAGGATTTCAGACCAACGCCCGTCGAAAAGCCCGAGCAATATAAGGACAAGTTCTGCATACTTTTCACAGGCAGACTTTCAAAGGAAAAATCGCACATTGTGCTTATGAAAGCTGTCAGAAAGTCAAAATATGCGGATAAGATTCAGCTTTTCTTTGCCGGCAACGGGCCGCTGCTCGAAAGAATTGAAAAATACGGAAAGAAATATCTGAAAAATCCTCCCGTCATCGGGTTTTACAGTCGCCCGGAGCTTATAAACATCATAAACTACTGCGATCTTTACTGTCACCCGGCGGAAATTGAGATCGAAGCGATTGCCTGCCTTGAAGCGATCTCCTGCGGGCTCGTTCCCGTAATAGCGAATTCGCCCCGTTGCGCAACAAAGGCGTTCGCCCTTGACGAGCGGTGCCTTTTTGAGGTCAACAATTCCGACGACCTCGCAAAAAAAATCGATTATTTCATCGAACATCCGGAGGAAAAAGCCGCCCTGCGCGAAAGATATCTTTCCGAGAGCGTCACCTTCGACCAGGCGCATTGCATGGACATGATGGAGCAAATGCTTTTGGATCAGGTGAATAAAAAGGACGCATGACAAAAAGTAACCGCAGAGCCTGTCGGCTCTGCGGTCTTTTTTTATTTTTCCGCCTTCCTGACGGTGCAGTCAAGCTCGCCGTCCTTTGCGTCAACGATGAGCGTATCGCCCATATCGAGGTCGCTTGAAAGGATTGTGCGCGCAACAAGCGTTTCAACTCTGCCCTGAAGATATCTCTTGAGCGGTCTTGCGCCGTAAACGGGGTCATAACCGCAATCGATACAGAGCGCCTTTGCGGCGTCCGTAATTTCAAGGTGCAAGCCCTTGTCTTCAAGACGCTTTGAGAGCTTTTCGGTGAGCAGGTCGATAATCTTTGTAAGCTGGTTCTTTGCAAGCGGTTTATAGAAGATTATCTCGTCCAGACGGTTGAGAAATTCGGGGCGGAATGAGCTGCGGAGCAGGTTCATAACCTCCTCGCGCGCCTTTTCCGTAATCTCGCCGTCGGCGTCAATACCGTCCAGCAGATATTGCGAGCCGAGGTTGCTTGTCAGAATGATTATAGTATTCTTGAAGTCGACGGTTCTGCCCTGCGAATCGGTTATTCTGCCGTCGTCAAGTATCTGGAGAAGAATGTTGAAAACGTCCGGATGAGCCTTTTCGACTTCATCAAAGAGGACAACCGAATACGGATGACGGCGCACAGCCTCTGTCAGCTGACCGCCCTCGTCATAGCCGACATAGCCGGGCGGCGAGCCGATGATACGCGAAACGGAGTGCTTCTCCATGAACTCGGACATATCAAGGCGGATAAGCGTCTCGGGAGTGTTGAACAGCTCCTGAGAGAGCAGTTTTACAAGCTCGGTCTTGCCGACTCCGGTCGATCCGACGAAGATAAACGACGACGGACGGCGGCGCGGATTTATCTGCACTCTGCCGCGCTTTATCGCGGCGCAGACGAGCTCGACTGCCTCATCCTGACCGATAAGCTTCGCTTTGAGGTGCTGTTCCATATCGGCAAGGCGGGTAAGGTCGCTCTCCATTATCTTATTTGCGGGTATGCCTGTCCAGAGCTGGATAACTCTGGCGATGTCGCTTTCGGTCACCGCATTGTCGGCGGCGAGAGGCTTCAGCGCCTCGATATCTTTCTCTTTGGCGGCGATACTGCTCTTGACTTTAAGCAGTCCCTCGTAGTCGGTGTTCTCGGTCTCCTCCATCATTGCCTGCTGGCGGTCGTTGAGAGCCTTGAGGTCGTCCTCGGCGGTCTCGAGATCGCTGATGCTCTTGTTTCTGAGGTTCGCGCAGGTGCAGGCCTCGTCGAGCAGGTCGATAGCCTTATCGGGCAGGAAGCGGTCGTTTATATAGCGCTCGGAGAGCACAACCGCTCTGTGGACGAGCGAGTCGCTTATGGTGACCTTGTGGAAGTTTTCGTAATAGTCCTTGATGCCGACGAGCATCTGATAGGTCTCCTCTATCGACGGCTCCTCGACTTTTATCGGCTGAAGGCGGCGCTCAAGGGCGGCGTCCTTCTCGATATATTTTCTGTATTCGGTGAAGGTCGTTGCGCCGATTATCTGTATCTCGCCTCTCGAAAGGGCGGGCTTCAGAATATTCGCGGCGTTCATCGAACCCTCCGCATCGCCTGTGCCGACGAGGTTATGCACCTCATCGATGAACAGGATTATATTGCCCTCTTTTTTGACCTCGTCTATAAGACCCTTTATACGGCTCTCGAACTGTCCTCTGAACTGAGTGCCGGCGACAAGGGCGGTGAGGTCGAGCAGGTGTATCTCCTTTTTGGCAAGCTTCGCGGGGACTTCGCCGTTTGATATGCGCAGGGCAAGTCCCTCGGCTATAGCGGTCTTGCCGACACCGGGCTCGCCGATAAGGCAGGGGTTGTTCTTCGAGCGGCGGCAGAGTATCTGCACCGCGCGGTAAATCTCGTTATCGCGTCCGATGATGCGGTCTATTTTGCCCTCGCGGGCTTTTTCCGTAAGATCCGTGCAATAGAGCGAGAGGAACTTTCTCCCCTTTTTCTTCTTGCCTTTTTTCTTTTCGCCCGGACCCTTGGCGTTGATAACGGGGATGCCGAACGGACCGACCCGGGGCTTGTTTTCGTCGCTGTCGCCCTCGTCGATTTCATCCTCGCCGTCGGAGTCCTCGTCCTCTTCATCGTCGTCCTGCTCGGACTGGTTCATGAAAGGAAGAGTTCCCGCGCCGCCGGGCATGAAGCCTGTTCCGTCCTCGCCGAACAGCTCATCGAACTGGTCGCTGACGGAATCCACCTCGTCCTCCGAGATGCCCATGCTCTCCATTATCTGTTTTATGGGTCCTATATTCATTTCCATGGCGCATTTCATGCAGAGTCCTTCCTGCTTGGTCTCGTTGCCCTCGACCTTGGTTATGAAGAACATTGCAGGGCGTTTGCCGCACCTGGAACACATCATCTTTTTCATTTAAATAATCTCCGGGATTCTGATTTGACTTTTATCGGAACGCATATGATTAAACACCGCTGACACGGTTCGTTTGCGGATTCCGATTTTTATTTTTTGCCCTTTGCTTCCATTCTGCTTTGGTGCTTTTCTTTCACCTGTCTGTAGGTCGCGGGCATATAGCTTGCGAAAGCAACTATAGTAAGTATTGCCGAAATTATGACAAGTACCATGAGAACGGGGTCGGGCAGAGTCCAATAATTTCTGAACGCGCCTATCTCGGGGCCGAAGCCGATTATGACGAGCATAACAAGATAGAACACGAAGGTTGCGACCTTGCCGTATATCTCGGCTGCGCCGGGCTTGATACCGCAGGCTATCATTATAGCTCCGCCGATAACCATGACCGCCTCTTTGGCGAGGAACACGAGGAACACCCAGCTGAAAGCGACCATCAGCTGATCGTTGCAGCTGCGGAAAGCTATGTAGAGCATGACTGCGATAGTTATCTGAGTCAGCTTATCTGCGACGGGATCGAGTATCTTACCGAGCTCGCTTACCTGATTGAAGCGGCGGGCGATCTTTCCGTCGAGGAAATCGCTGATGCCGGAAAGCGCGAGCATGAGCACTGCCCAGCCGATATGACCTTTATAATAGAGCACGGCGAATGCGGGTATAAGAAAGATTCTTATAAGCGAGAGCAGATTCGGGACAGTCAGACAGCCCTTAAACAGATTTTTTACCATAGTTATCCTCCTCAAATATGTTCCTCCCTGTGCGGGGACGGAAATATCAAACCGTTATCAGCCGCGAAAATATATCGGTTGAAACGATCAAACTCACGAGTTTGGATGCGCCGACTGCCGAGGCGAACTGCGTGCCGGGCGCAAAGGACGCAGCGGCATCGAGCAGCAGGCAGGCAAACACGGCGACGAACACGCCCTTCAAAGCCCCGAAAACACCGCCGAGAGTGCGGTTGACGGAGCGGATAACGGGCAGTTCAAACAGCTTGCAGACAGCCTTTGCGGCAATCTGAAGAAAGAAGTCGCAGACAAAGAAAATGACGGCGAAGCTCAGGACTTTGAGCACGGCGACGGCGATAGGCTTCGCGACGCTGTCGCAGATTTCGGCGGCGATATTCGATGCACTCAGATCGATTGAGTCCGCCTTTTCGGATATCGCGGCGATATCAACGCCCATACTCTGAGCCGCCTTGACAATAGCGGCGGGCAGAGAGGATATGACCTCCTGCACATTCTGCGAGGTAAGCTGAGCCGAGGACATATCGGGCAGCTGAGCCGCCACGGCAGTTTCAAGGCTCTTTTTTATGAACAGGTCATATATGCCGCTTGCGACAGGTTCGCTCAGCCACACGGCGAGCGCAGCCGCCGCGGCGACCACGACAAGTCCTATAATTGAGCGGATAAGCCCGTTTTTGACGCCGACGAAAATGCACAGCGCAAACACTGCGACTATTAAAAAATCGACTATAAAATCCAAGACTTATCCCCCCTGTTCGCTGTTTTTTCAATTATATCACACGCTATGCACAGTGGCAAACCTTTTATTATTAAGCGGTTGTTAATTTTTTGTGATATTTGACGCATATTGTACATACACGTCGCTGCCCGCGCAGATGACCCTTTTGCCGTTTTTGCCGGCGGAGACGGTCTTTGCGGTCTCACCGCTTGAAGATATCAGCTCAACGCCGTCGTCAAACAGCACGGCGACATATTTATCGGTGCAGGTGAGCGCATAAATTTTCTTGTCGAAGCTGCGCTCGAACAGGAGCTTTGAACGCCTGTCGAAAGCCACGACCTTCGGCTTCTCCTCGTTGGCGTATTCATAGAGCACGACGGCGCTTCTGCCCGAATCCGACGCGGACTCATGAGCCAGAGTGTTGCTGCCGAAGGAGTAATCTTCTTTGTGGCCTTTTTTCGTCACGGTCGTTTTGAAATCGGTCGAATAGGCTATTATACTGGTACTAGAATTATATATGACATCGAAGAGCAATGTGTTGTCATATTTTATGTCGGTGACTACCGGATTATCTTTTTTGAAGTTCAGCACGACGAGGCGCGAATATGTAACGGCGTTTTCGGAACCGACGAGTATCAGCGCGGCGCTCTTGCCGTTGGGGGCTATAGAGATGTCGAATATCTTCTCCTGCGCGCACTCCCAGGCGAATATCTTCTCTAACTTGTGATTATATACGCACAGCTCGCTCTGGGCTGCGGAGGTTTTGAGCGAGAATGCTATTGTGCCGTCCTTGCCCATGGCGGCGGTATAAATGGGCGAGCCTGTGTTGCCGTCGCCCAGAATCTTGCTCGAATTCATCAAAGTGAAATCGCCGGAAGTGCGGTCATAGACCAGCGCTCTGCCGTTATAGACTGCCATATCCGGGTCGGAATAGTTATGTTCGAGGCGCGCGACCTCCTTGGCGGAGGAATTGAGCACAACGACGGAATCGCGGGTCAGCAGGGCGATATTCGACTTGAACGGCTTCATGTCAAGCACATCAGCCGAGCTTATCTTATAGGGATATCCCGCTCCTGTGCCGGACGCGGATATCAGCTGCTTTGCCGAATCCTCGACATCGTTATATTTCATGCCACCAAACGAACGCGCGGCGAAGAACACGACCGCGCCGACCGCAAGCAGAGTCAATATAACAATTATTATCGTCTCGCGCCTGGAATTTTTTGTTTTCTTTTTGCCGTTTTGTGCGGGTTTATCCGTCTTTTTCTTCGCAAAGAGTCCGCTTAGGAGCTTCTTTGCGCTGTTTTTCTTCTTGCCATTTTTCTCTGCCAATTTGCCGCACCCCCGTTTTTTAGTCTTTGCCGTTATAGAAAACCTGCTCAAGGCAGAGTCCGCAGGCGGGCGCAGTCGCCCCCGCTCTGTCTCTGCTGAGCGATGAAATTATATCGGGCAGCGAATCTGCCGCTATCCTGCCCCTCGAAATATCGAGGAGCGTACCGACCATTATTCTGACCATATTATAGAGAAAGCCGTCCGCTTCAAAGTACATCAACACTTCGTCGCCTCGGCGCACGACCTCGGCGCGGGTCAATGTGCGGACATTGTCGACCGTGCTGGCACCCGCCGCGCAGAACGCCGAAAAATCGTGGGTTCCGAGCATCTGCAACGCCTGACGGTTCAGGAAATCCGCATCGAGCGGATATTTATAGTGATAAGAATATCTCGAAATAAAAGGATTGCGCTCCTGCGCGTTCCAGATCCTGTAGACATATCGCTTGCCGGAGCAGTCATAGCGCGCGTGAAACTCAAACGGCGCTTCGCGGCAGTCGGTCACAGCGATGTCGTGCGGCAGAACGCCGTTCATCGCGCTCTTCCACTTCTCGGGTGAAAGAGACGATTCGGTGCGCATATTGCAGCAATACATATCGGCGTGGACGCCGGAATCCGTTCGCGAACAGCCTATAACATTATCGCGGACTCCGCAGATACGCTCGGCGGCATCCTGAAAGGTCTGCTGAACCGTATTCGCATTTTCCTGCACCTGCCAGCCGTGATAATCCGTGCCGTCATAGCGCAGGGTAAAGAGCAGATTCTTCAAAGCCTTCACTCCGATCAGATAAGATGCCCGAGATAATGATTGAGGACTATTACAGCCGCGAGCAGAGCGGCAGTGACACCGAGGGCGACAAAATCGCGCGCGGCGAGCTTCATCTGCTTCATGCGCGTTCTGCCCTCGCCGCCGTGGTAGCAGCGGCTCTCCATCGCCACGGCCAGCTCGTCCGCCCGGCGGAAGGCCGATACGAACAGCGGCACCATCACCGGCAGCAGCGCCTTCGCCCGGTCGATGAGGCTGCCCGTCTCAAAGTCCGCGCCGCGCGCCTTCTGGGCGGACATTATCTTGTCCGTCTCCTCAATGAGCGTGGGGATGAATCTGAGCGCCATGCTCATCATCATCGTCATCTCGTGCACCGGCACCTTTATCTTTTTGAGCGGGTTCATCAGCTTTTCCAGCCCGTCCGTCAGCGCGATGGGGCTGGTGGTGTAGGTCAGAAGGAAGGTGCCCATGATGAGGA
>DKDF01000018.1:9999-10124 GCA_002451755.1 Ruminococcaceae bacterium UBA6855 | reverse complement strand
GCCTCGGCGTAGTTGGTGATGTCGGTCATAATGACCAGGACGTGCATTCCCTTCTCAAAGGCCAGGTACTCGGCGGCGGTCAGGGCCATACGGGGGGTGGAGATACGCTCGACGGCGGGGTCGTT
>DKDF01000018.1:9745-9881 GCA_002451755.1 Ruminococcaceae bacterium UBA6855 | reverse complement strand
ACTCGGACTCCTCGAAGGTGATGCCGATGGCAGCGAACACCACGGCGAAGTTGGAGGCCGCGTCGCCCAGCACCTTGGCCTGACGGGCGATCTGGGCCGCCAGGTTGGCGTGGGGCAGGCCGGAGCCGGAGAAGAT
>DKDF01000018.1:0-9709 GCA_002451755.1 Ruminococcaceae bacterium UBA6855 | reverse complement strand
GGCAGCTTCTGGCCGCGGACCAGGGTGTTCAGGCCGTCGATGGTGGAAACGCCGGTCTGGATGAACTCGTTGGGGTAGTCACGGGCGGCGGGGTTCATGGGCAGGCCGTTGATGTCCCGGTACTCCTCGGGCAGGATGTCGGGGCCGCCGTCGATGGGCTGGCCCATGCCGTTGAAGACGCGGCCCAGCATATCGCTGGAAACGCCCAGCTGCAGGGGGTGGCCCAGGAAGCGGACCTTGGAGTCGGCCAGGTTGATGCCGGCGGCGGACTCAAAGAGCTGGACCACGGCGGTGTCGCCGTTGACCTCCAGCACCTTGCCCCGGCGGATGGAACCGTCGTGCAGCTCCACCTCCACCAGCTCGTCATAGGTGACGCCTTCCACCTGACGGACCATCATCAGAGGGCTGACGATCTCCTCTACGGTACGGTATTCACGGATCATGCTTCGTCCCCTCCTTTGGCAGCGATCTCGGCGATCTCAGTCTCCATCTCGGCAGACATGGCGGCGTAGGCCTCCTTGTACTCCTCCACCTCCACGCTCTTGGCGCGGCCGATCTTCTCGCGGGCGCCGATCTGGAAGAGGGCCGCGGTGGACGCGCCCTTGGCGATGGCGTCCCGGCAGAGCCGGTCGTACTTCAGGATCATGGCCAGCAGCCGCTCCTGGCGGTCATAGCTGGAGTAGCCGTCCACGTCGGTGAAGGCGTTCTGCTGCAGGAAGTCCTCCCGGATCATCCGGGCGGTCTCCAGGGTCAGCTGGTCGGCGGGAGACAGGGCGTCCTTACCGACGAGCTGGACGATCTCGTTGAGGCTGGCCTCGTTCTGCAGGATGCTCATGGCCGCACCGCGGTTGCGCATGAACTCCTCGCCAAGGTTCTCATCGAACCAGGGCTTCAGGGAGTCCAGGTACAGGGAGTAGGAGTTCAGCCAGTTGATGGCCGGGAAGTGACGCTTGTAGGCAAGGCTGGAGTCCAAGGACCAGAAGACCTTGACGATCCGCATGGTGGCCTGAGAGACGGGCTCGGAAAGGTCGCCGCCCGGAGGGGAGACCGCACCCACGGCGGTGAGGCTGCCCCGGCGCTCGTCGCTGCCCAGGCACTCCACCGAGCCGGCACGCTCATAGAACTGGGCGAGGCGGGAGGCAAGGTAGGCGGGGTAGCCTTCCTCGCCGGGCATCTCTTCCAGACGGCCGGACATCTCACGCAGAGCCTCGGCCCAGCGGGAGGTGGAGTCCGCGATGACGGCCACGTCGTAGCCCATGTCGCGGAAGTACTCCGCGATGGTGATGCCGGTGTAGACAGACGCTTCCCGGGCGGCCACGGGCATATCGGAGGTGTTGGCGATGAGGACGGTCCGCTTCATCAGGGACTCGCCGGTGCGGGGGTCCTTCAGCTCGGGGAACTCCCGCAGAACGTCGGTCATCTCGTTGCCGCGCTCGCCGCAGCCGATGTAGACGACTATATCCGCCTCAGCCCACTTTGCAAGCTGATGCTGGGTGACGGTCTTGCCGCTTCCGAACGGACCGGGTATAGCCGCCACGCCGCCCTTGGCTATCGGGAACAGCGTATCGACGACGCGCTGACCGGTAACGAGCGGGACATTCGGCGCGAGCTTCTTTTCAAACGGTCTGCCGCGGCGCACGGGCCACTTCTGCATGAGCGTTACGGGCAGCTCCTCGCCGTTTGCGGTCTCTATCGAGCCTATCTGCTCGGTTACGGTATAATCGCCCTCTGCTATTGATTTGACAGTACCGACAACGCCGGGCTTCACCATTATTCTGTGTTCGACTATCTCGGTCTCCTGCACGGTGCCGAGGATATCGCCGCCGACGACCTTGTCGCCCGCCTTCACTTTCGGCACAAAATGCCACTTCTTCTCCCTGTCGAGAGCGGGCACCTCAACGCCTCTGACGAGGCTGTTGCCGACGAGCTCGCGTATCTTTTCGAGCGGGCGCTGAATGCCGTCGAAAATGCCCTCGATAAGTCCGGGACCGAGCTCGACGCTCAGCGGCTCGCCCGTTGACTCGACGGGTTCGCCCGTGCCGAGTCCGGAGGTCTCCTCATAGACCTGAATGGAGGCTCTGTCGCCGTGCATCTCTATTATCTCGCCGATAAGCTTGCTGTCGCTGACGCGCACGACGTCGAACATATTCGCCTCGCGCATGCCCGTTGCAACAACGAGCGGACCGGCTATTTTTGAAATCTTTCCTGTAGTCATATCTGTTATCACGCCTTTCGGTTGAGCGTCATTATTTGTCCAGTATGTCCGAGCCGACCGCCTTTTGGACGGATCTGCTGACATTCTTCATACCCATGCCCGTGTTCCCCTTGACTCCGGGAATGGGCACTATTGCGGGCAGAGGTCTTGTGCGGTAGCGTTCGAGCTCGTTTTCGAGCCCGGAGGCAAGAGCCTCGGTGATGAATATCACCGCATACCCGCTCTCCGCCATTTTATGGAGCATCGGCGCCGCCTCGGCGGGGTCGTCGACGGGGAAAATGTGCATTCCGAGGGACGCAAAGCCGAAGATGCTGTCTCTGTCGCCCATAACGGCTATTTTATGCATAGACTTCCCTCACTCTCGCTCTTATTGTCTCTGCGGAAAAGCCGTTGAGCTTCGCAGAGAGTATAACTCTGACATTTTTCGTCTCCGTCTCGACGGCGTTATAATAAGCCGCGAGCGGGTCGGGGCCGAACGCCGTGTATTTGGCCTCGGTCATCTGCTGCGCCGAGAGCTCATCGCACTTCTTTTCAAAAGCCGTGAGCCCCTCTTTGAGGCTGTCTGCGAGGGAGCCCAGTTCGGTGTTCGCGAGCATATCCGCGACTGCGTCAACGCCCTCGAACGCCGCGTGGATCAGCTCATCCGAATCGAGACTTTCGCACGGGCACAGCGCATTTTTGATATATTGAGCCGTTCTGCCTGCCGAAGCGCAGCGCAGCGCCGTTTTTATATCGGCGGCAGCGCACGAGAGCTCGACTTCTTTTATCAAAAGACCGCTCCCGCTCTTTTCGGCGAACTGCTTTCTCGTTTTCAGCGCCGCCGTGTCTATCGCGGTGTCCGCAAGTCTGCCGCTCTCGAGCTTGACTATCGCGTCATAAGCCGCCTGCGCGCAGTCTCTCATGCACTCGGGCAGGGAGTCAAGCTCGTTTCGCTCGACGCACCCGATTATCTCCGCCGGATCCCACACGCTCGGTTTTACAACATAGTCGGACGGGTCGAGGTCGGAGAACTTCGCCTTGAGCGCCGCTTTGAGATTGAAGAAATCGTTATTTATCACGAGCGCATCAAGAAGTGAAGCATCCGGCGCGCTCTCTTTTAGCAGCTGCCATGCGGCGTTCACATGCTCTTCGAGCATCGGCGCATAGTCGTGACCGACGCCGTCGGTCTGCCAGCCCTTGTCGCCGAGCAATCTCAGCGCCGCCTCATAGCTCTCCGCCGATATCAGCTGTTCCGTCTCGGCGGGAGTGAGCAGATTCACTTCGTTCGCTCTGATTCGCGCTACGGCGTAGACATATTCATTTTCATGCATATTTTTCACCGCCGTTTAAAATATCACGCCGCAGACTTTTTCGCGGATGGTGTCCTTCTGCTCGTTTATGAGCGCTCTGAAGGTACAGTTTATCTCGATATCGCCGTAGACGAGGATAAATCCGTTTTCGATATCCGCGCCCTGCGCCGCGAGCTTCACCGAACCGTCTTTCAATCCGGCGTTTATTCTTTCAACAAAGCCCGACGGCACGCGGTCGAGATCAGCTTTCGAGAGCCTCATCTCCCCCTCGCCCTTGCAGGCGTTTCTGACGGCGAGCTTTTCGAGCGCCGCGAAATAATCGTCCGCGCCCATATGGCACATTGCGTCATAAGCCGCCTCTATCGCCGCGTCGACTGCCTCGACCTTCGCCGAGAGCTCCGCTCTGCGGGCAATACCGTTTATATTCGCTTTGGACATATTTAATATCGACTGCGCCTTTTTCTCGGCGTCCGCTATAATATCGGAATAAGCCTTTTCGGCGCGCGCGTTCGCGTCCTCCGCGATATCCTGCGCCTTTTTCTGCGCCTGATCCGCAATCTCGCGGCAGCTCGCCAGAGAATCGGCGTTTATTTTTTCAATTATTCTGTCAAGTCCGCTCATCGTTTCATCCCTTTCGCCGGCGCATATGCGCCGTTTTTTCGGTCATCAGATATTGAGTCCGCTGATGCTGAAGATCGAAAGGATAGAGACAAGCAGGGCGATAACGGCGTAGGTCTCGACCATTGCCGCCATGGTTATAGCCTTACCGTTCTGGTCGGGCTTCTTGGCTATTATGCTGACGCCTGCCGCCGCAGTCTTGCCCTGAGCTATTGCGGAGAAATAACCGACTATCGCTATTGGCATGCAGGCCGCAAACATCATGAGACCTTTTTCTATCGAGAGAGGCTCGAAGCCGCTGCCGATAACGCCCATTCTGTTGAGCGCAAGGAACGCTGTAAGGAAGCCGTAGAGTCCCTGGGTACCGGGGAGGATCTGAAGGATAAGCACTTTACCGAACTTCGTGGGATCCTCTGTGATAACGCCCGCTCCCGCCTGACCGACAAGGCCAACTCCCTTTGCGGAGCCCATACCGGAGAGGATAGCCGCAAGAGCGGCGCCGAGGACGGCTATTGATGTTCCGAGACTTGAAAAAATAGACATTACTGTATTTCCTCCTTGAATCTGAAGTGTTTTGTATCTGCTTTTAAGGGGGTGAAGGAGCGTCCTCCGCCCTCATAAAATTTTGAGAAGAATTCAACATACTGAAGCCTGTTCGTGTGGACATATGTGCCGATAAGATTTATCGCGATGTTCGCCGTATGTCCGAGCAGGAATACTATAATAAATAATATCAGCTTTGCAACTTTGTTGCCGGGCATCGTGCCGAGCAGGTTAATAACCGTCGCTATAACGCCGGTCGAAAGTCCGAGCGCCAGCAGGCGCGAATAGGAGAGGATATCTCCGAGATATCCGGACGCCGTGTTATACAACCCGTAAAGTCCGCCGCCGAGCTTGCCGATAATATTTTTGGCGCTCCGCCCGCTCGTCAGAACAGTCAGCACCGCGCCGACAAGGGCAACATATTTGCCTATTGCCGTCAGCGTCTGCGGCACGTCGATTATGATTCCTGCGCCCAGCGGTGCGATACCTGCGACGAGCAGATAGACGGGAACGACATCGCAGAATGCGTCAAGCTTCTTGCCGTCCTTCCAGAGCATATAGAACCTGACCGCAAGACCTGCGAACAGGTGGATTATGCCGAACAGGAACGAATAGAGCAGCAGCTTCATCGGGTCGTTGACCGGTTCAAACCAGACCGCCGTCGACGCTATCTCCTTGCCGAAGAACTCGCGCGCTATGACCTGCGGCGCGTCACCGAACCAGCTGCCGAACATCGTGCCCCAGAACACGGTCGAGATTCCGCAATAGAGGAACATATTGACCGTCTTTTTCATCCTGGGCTCGAGCTTGAGCTTAGCCTTGGCTATGAGCATGGCGATGACCATTATCACGCCGTAGCCCGCATCCGAGAGCATGATGCCGAAGAAGACATAGTAGAAGAACGCCATAACGGGGTTCGGGTCGACATCGTCGCGGTTTGGCATCGAATACATTTCTGTTATCGGCTCGACCGGCGCGACAAAGGCGTTGTTTTCGAGCAGCACCGGCACATCGGCATCTGCGTCCGGGTCGGTAATTTCAATAGCGACCGTGTATTTCTTTTCGAGCGCGTCAATGACTTTTGCAGCCCGCTTCTCCGGGATATATCCCGTGAGGACGAAGATGCGGTTCGTCATGGCTATGCGCTCAAGAGCCGCGTATTTTTCTTTCTTTATCGTGAAATAATCAATGACGAAGCTGATGTCATCGTAGCAGCCCGCAAGCTTCACTATTTCGGCTCGCGCCGTTTCGGAATCCTTGTCGTTCTGCTCGATCTGCTTTTGAAGCCGCTCATATCTCACGCGCGGCGGATGCTTCGTCGGATCGGACGGATAAGCGAAATTGAGCGTTCTCAGCGCTTCGAATATCTCTTTTTCGCACTCCCTGTGGCACATAACAACGGCGCAAGTGCGCTCGCTGTTCGCCGAGATTATCTGCGCATCGACTTCGTTTATCTCCGGCGCTGCCGCCGCTATCGCTTCGAGCAGCGACTGCGCGTCATACTGCACCGGAAACGAGCCGATAAACACCGCAGACGAATCCGTGCTCTTGCATTTCATCGGGATATCGAGGCTCAGCCACGGCTCGAGCGCGTCCATCGCGGTGCGGCATCGGACATTGTCCGCCGCATATTCGCGCATATCCGCTTCGAGCGAGTTTATCCTGTAGCACTCGCGGAGTATTTCATCCGCCTCATCGGCTTTTTTAAGATACTCCGAAACCTCGAGCTCCTTTCTGCCGCCGAACGACGACATGAGGCTCTGCATCAATCCTTTTTTCTGCGGAGCATATTTGTCGAGCGTTTTCTGCGCGCTCTCCGCCGCCGCGAGGTACCGTTCAAATGTCGAAACGGTGACTCCCGTTGACAGCTTGCAGAGCGATTCGCTCTCTTCGCAGTCGGTCAGCTCGACAGTACCCATACGCTGAAGGCAGTCGATTATCTCCTTGCTCTGCTCAAGCGGAGCGAGCAGCTCGATGCACTTCATTTTAAGCTTTGCCAACCTGACACCTCCTGACTTTTCTGTAATTTCTGAGCCGTTCCATCAGATCACCGTCTCCATAACCGCTCTGATTGCCTCGGCTCTGTGCGCTTCGGCAGCCGCAAGCACTTCGCGCTTGCGCTCCCCTGCCGCCTTTTCGGCTTTCTCCTCGTTTGCACGCGCCTGTTCGCGCGCGCCCGCGATGATTTCTTCCGCTTTCTTTGCGGCCTCAGCCTTCTTTCTTGCAACTGCACCCTCGCCCGCTTCGACCGCCGCGTCGACGGTTTTCTGCGCCTGTTCGTGCGCCGCTTTCTGCGCCTCTTTGTCCGAATTTTCGGCATCGAGCACCTTTGAAAGCATTTCGGACGCCATAGAAACACGCTCCTTTCATCGGCGAACATATATAAAAATATTTTTCCGCCGCATTTTCTGTTATTTTACCACAAAATTATGACCGAAAAATGAACAGAAAGCACAAATAAATATTTTTTTATCTATAATGCCTATATCTATATGTCCGCATCTTACCGGTTATTTTATCACACTGCTAAGCGCGATTAAATACCCAGCATTCGTCCGCTGTCGCAAAGTTGCACATTCGGGCGCATTTGTCCAAAAGGTTGTAAACTCGGGGCGCATTTGGTATAATGAGGCATACCCAAAACGGAGGAAAAGGATATGACTGAAAAACTCTCGGCATTTGATCTCGAAACATTTATATCGAAGCTCGTCGACGCGCTGCCGAAGCTCGCCGGGGCTGTGATAATAATCGCGCTCGGCTTCTGGGTCAGCTCGCTTATCGGAAAACTGCTGATAAAAGGTCTGACGCGAAAGGGCGTTGACGCATCTATTCATTCGTTTCTGCGCAGCATCGTAGTCTGGCTGCTGAGATTCGCGGTCATACTCTCCGCACTCTCGACTCTCGGCTTCAACCTCAACTCATTTATCGCCGCCCTCGGCGCGGCGGGACTGACCGCCGGCATGGGTCTGCAAAACAGCATCGCTCAGTTTGCCAGCGGCATACAGATACTCGTCAACAAGCCCTTTAAAAGCGGCGACTTCGTCGAGCTTGAGAACATAAGCGGACGGGTTCACGAGATAAAGCTGATGTACACAGTGTTCACGACCATTGACAACAAGCGCGTTATAGTCCCGAACTCGCACATCACGAGCAACAACATCATCAACTACAATGCCGAAGGACGCCGCAGGCTCGACATGACCTTCTCCGTCTCCTACTCCGACGACATAGCCCTCGCAAAGCAGGTGCTCCGAGCGCAGGCGCTCAAGAACGAGCTTGTCTATAAAAATCCCGAGCCGGAAGTTGTCGTCAAACAGCAGTCGGCGAGCAGCATCGACCTTCTGCTCATGGCGTGGTGCTCATCTTCCGATTATCTGACCGCCTATTACAAATTGCAGGAGGATGTCAAAACAGCCTTCGACGAAAACGGAATCAACATCCCGTTCAACCAGCTCGATGTCCATGTGTCCAACTCATAAGTTTTAAAATTGTCATAATTAACAAAAAACGCCCATTTGTCTGCGGCAGATTTTTTTCGAAAAAGTTCTTTTTGACTATCAATCGGGCGTTTTTTATTATATAATGTTAGATGAAGGTAAAAAAGACAATTTAATCTGCGGAGGGAATTATTATGTCAGAAGCTTTAACTGCACCGGATTTTTCAACTATTCCGGTAGGACCGCTTGCGCTCATCGCACTGCCCGGCTGTGAGGAGCTTGCCGCAAAGATCGACGCCTATCTCAAAACATGGCGTGAGATCCGCGAGAGCGAGCACAAAACAACCATCGCGTTTTCGGGCTATCAGCGTGACTCCTACCTCATCAAGGCGGTATTCCCGCGTTTCGGCTCGGGCGAATCGAAGTGCCACATCCAGCAGTCCGTTCGCGGCTACGATATCTTCATCGTCTGCGATATGTTCAACTACGGTCTGACCTACAAGATGTACGGCAAGGACAATATGATGAGCCCCGACGATCACTACGCAAACCTCAAGCGCGCCATCAGCGCAATCGGCGGCAAGGCAAGACGCATCACCGTCATCATGCCCATGCTCTACGAAGGAAGACAGCACAAGCGTTCAAGCAGAGAATCCCTTGACTGCGCCATGGCTCTTCAGGAGCTGAGCGCTCTCGGAGTGGACAACCTCATCACCTTTGACGCGCACGACGCACGAGTTCAGAACGCTATCCCGAACCACGGCTTTGAAAACATTCAGCCCGCTTACCAGATGATAAAGGCACTTGTCAAGAATGTTCCCGATCTCAAGATCGACAACGATCATCTGATGATAATTTCCCCCGATGAGGGCGGCATGGGTCGCTGCATCTATTATTCGACCGTCCTCGGCGTTGACCTCGGTATGTTCTACAAGAGACGCGACTACTCGGTCGTTGTTGACGGCAGAAACCCGATAATCGCCCACGAGTTCCTCGGCGACAATGTTGAGGGCAAGGATGTCATTATTGTTGACGACATGATTTCCTCCGGCGAGTCGATGATCGAGGTTGCAACGAAGCTCAAGGAGCTCAAGGCAAGAAGAATCTTCGTCTGCACCTGCTTCGGCCTGTTCTGCAACGGACTTGAGGTTTTCGACAAGGCATATGAAAACGGCCTTATCAACAAGGTGTTCACCACCAACCTCATCTACAGAACCCCCGAGCTCAAGCAGCGCGAGTGGTATGTCGAGGTTGATCTGTCGAAGTACATCTCCTATGTTATCGACACTTTGAACCACGACACCTCGGTCAGCAAGCTTCTCGACCCGAAGGACAGGATAAACAACCTCCTCGTCAAGAAGGGCTTCCGCACCGCAGAAGAAGTAAAGTAAAAAGCATAATACAAAAGAAGTCCCGGCAGTAATAGCTGTCGGGACTTTTTATATTGCGTGTCGTTATTGAAAGAAGCGAGAAAATTGAATTTGTTTATCGCTTAGTACACAGCAAAGAAAAGTTTGCGTCACAGTCAGTCTTTATACTCAGGCTTCCCATAGCCGCGCCGCAGTGTTTGATAGCTAACGGAGAGGAGCGGGCAACATCACCGAAGC
>DKDF01000010.1:20100-21568 GCA_002451755.1 Ruminococcaceae bacterium UBA6855 | reverse complement strand
AGGTGCGCTTTCACGATCTGCGGCACACCTTTGCGACCATGGCGCTGGAGCACGGTATGGATGTGAAAACGCTCTCGGCAACCATAGGCCATGTGTCCTCGGCAACCACGCTTGATATTTACAGCCATATCACCGATACTATGCAAAGGCAGGCGGCGGTGCATATAGACCGCAAAATCGGCGGCACAGACGCCCAAATGCCGACGGCTCAGCCGTCGGCAAGGAAAGATACCGCCCCGATCGAATTCACGCCGTACAAGCCAAAAATACGCAAACCGGGGACGGGCTGTGTCACCATGATAAACGACCACCTGTATGAGGGACGGTACACGCCGACCAACGCCTACGGAAAGCGGGAAAGTCACAACATCTACGCAAAAACAAGAGAAGAATGTGAAGAAAAGCTGACGGAAATGATTGTGCAGGTCAAGGCGCAAATCAAGGCGGAAAAAGACAAAATGACAGGGTGACCGAAAAAGTCACCCTGTCAAAATTTGAGATGCTGTAGACAAAGAAATAGGTGCAGAAAACGATAATTTACATTTTACTGTTCGTGGGTTGGATCCAATATTTTTTCGAATTCTAATATTTCTGAAGATTTAATCGCAACTCCAAGATTAGTAGGTATGTTGACAATCGGCTTTGGGATATTTGGAACATTAGCGAAAGATAAAATGCCTTGGGCTGTATATTGAGGCCCTCCAAACAGTATTCCCAAAAGACAAATTCTGTTTCCCACTGTAATGCCTGATGGAGTAGCATAAGAACCTTGATTCATAATAAACACCGGAGAACCACTTGAACCAGGGAAACACGCCATATCAAGTAAAATATGTTTTTGCCCTTGATAATCCTTTTTTGGGTGTGTAGCAGTAATGCCACGTCTAATAACAGGTTTATGATTATATTGATCTGAGATACCAATTGGATAGCCAATCATAACAATATCTTCGATTGCTGATAATTCATTTATTTTAGATTCTGTTGGGATTAAATCTGTTTCAAGTGGAATATAGAAAATTTTTATATCAGTTTTAGCCAATTCATTAAGTGCTGGTCCTAATGGTAAGCAGCACAAATCAATATTTTTGTTAGGATGGGGAATCCACTTATTACCTGCACCTGAATAATTGAAAGAAAAGGATTCAGTATCTAAAGGTTTCCCGTTTTCATCTGCTTTACAAAACTCAAAAACAGTTCTTACACTGTTGTTTACTACATGATTGTTTGTAATTAAAACTGGAATACAGGTTTTCTCTTCTGGTTTATTACATAAATTTACTATAAACCCTGTACCACTCCCAACTGAACCATCAGCATATTGGCAGTTTATCAAAACAGTAGAATACGTAAGCATTTCTGAAATACTCATATTGCTTTCACTCATTTGATTTACTCCTAAAATAAAAATAAGTAGCCGCCCCAAAAAAGCTTTTTCGAGACGGCATTGGTCGGAGTGGCGAGGCTC
>DKDF01000010.1:19645-20022 GCA_002451755.1 Ruminococcaceae bacterium UBA6855 | reverse complement strand
GATAGTTATTAAATTGTGGTCGTGTAAGTGGTCAAATCTGTGGTCAAACACATTTTTGACCGCTATTTTTTGTTTTCCAAACCGCCCGAAATCCGCACGGTTGAAGGGTTTTCGGCGGTTTTCGCTTCTGCACGGTGCGAACACCGTCTATGCTCCCAAACCACCCGCGCTCCCAGCTGCGCCACACCCGGATTTATTTAGTTTTTTTGTGATTTCAGTATCTGTGGGATACTATGTGGTCGTCGTCTTATTATAACACAACTTAACGAAAAAATAAAGAGCTGAAACCGCCGTGTGTAAGGCTTTGTTGAGGATTTGCGGAAAAGTCATAAATGCGTCTGCATACGCTCCCAAACCACCCGCGCTACCAACTGCGC
>DKDF01000010.1:13018-19619 GCA_002451755.1 Ruminococcaceae bacterium UBA6855 | reverse complement strand
ATGCGCCACACCCGGTTGTATTTATTTTTTAGTTTGCTTCCTGCTTATTAGCTTTCTGCTATCCGTCCGCGGCTCTTCGCTTGGAGCGCTCGAATCACTCGTGATATTTTACCTTTTTTAGCTTCGTTTGTCAACCTCGGCAAGCAGTTTCACACGGCAAACGGCAAACTGACATTTTTCCGTAACCTGACAAGCGGGCGGTGAATACTCTGTAATATGACTTTTCGGGAGGCGTATTATGGGTAACATCAGCTATTTTCTCGGGTGCAGCTCGCCCGAGGGGTTTCACTCATTTTTCGGCGAGCTTTGTCCGACTCATTCGGGCGGGTATACATATATAATAAAGGGCGGTCCGGGCACGGGCAAATCGAGCCTGATGAAACGGATAAACTCCGCCCTGATAGACGCGGGAATAGAGACGGAGCTGATATACTGCTCATCCGACCCCGCTTCGCTCGACGGCGTATACGCGCCCGCGCTCAACTGTTGGATAGCGGACGGAACTTCTCCGCACACGCTCGAGCCGAAATATCCTGGCGCCGCGCAGGAGATTGTCGATTTAGGCAGGTTCTGGGATAAAGATATTCTGCGTTCGCGCGCGGATGAGGTCATCGCGCTGACCGATGAAAATGCCGCGTGCCACCGCAGATGCAGGCGTTTTCTCGAAGCGTCCGCCCTGCTGCGCGAGGATATACTGCGCCTGACGCTCGGCTGCACAGACACGGCGAAAATCAAACGCGCGGCTTCGCGCATCGCGTCGCGCGAGTTCGGCACGCCGACCGGGCGCATCGGCGAAGAGAGTCACAGAATGATATCCGCCGTCACGCCGAACGGAATAACATTCTTCGGCGAGACCGTAAGACAGCTCTGCGAGCGCATATATATTATCGAGGACGACAACATCGCGAGCTCCGCCGCCCTGCTGTCCCTGCTTCGCGGATACGCCCTCTCAGGCGGGCACGACACAATCACGAGCCCGTCTCCCCTTTCCCCGGACGGCAAGCCCGAGCATCTGCTCATCCCCGACCTGTCGCTCGGCTTCGTGACCTCAAACAAGCTGCATCCCGCGGAGTTTGACGGCGCAGTAAAAATAAACTCATCGCGCTTCACCGACCGAGCCGCGCTGCGCCGGCACATGTCGCGGCTGAACTTCACCAAAAAAGCCTACGGCGAGTTTATCGGCGAGGCTGTAAATTCCCTCGCGAGCGCCAAAAGTATACACGACGACCTCGAGAGCATATATATATCCGCCATGGATTTCTCGCACATGGATGAACTCGCGAAGAGCATTGCGGAGGATATGTTGAAGAGGAAAATATAAAAAACGGGCGTCCGCATAACGGACGCCCGCGTCAACTCTGGAGAAAATTATTCGCCGACAACGTTGACAGCTCTGAGCTTGCTGGAATCCTTGGGATCCGGCTCGACCTCGAAGGTGACCTTCTGACCCTCGGTGAGAGTTCTGTAGCCGTCTGCAACGATAGCGGAGAAATGTACGAAAACATCGTCGCCGCCCTCATCGTTAGCGATGAAGCCAAAACCTTTTTCTGCGTTGAACCATTTGACTGTACCCTTCATTGTGGTACCTCCGTGAAAAAATTTGCATTCTATCATTATATGTTGTGCAATGGACCCGCACATTTTTGTGAACCATCAAACGGTCAATGGCTTACAAAAACATGCGAGTCCACAGAAACATTTGTCAGAATACGCATTAATTATATATTCACATTGCGCTTTTGTCAAGAGCGATTTTGTCGAATAAAAAGAATAATAGATAAAAATTTATAAATTTTCAGTTGACATTTCCTCTTTTACGGAGTATGATAAATGCACATCCATTGGGGAGTAGCTATGGGCAAGAGCCCATCTCGCTGTCACCAACCGCTGCGTCGGCCGTGATAACCGGTCGAAACCGGCTGGCAGCAGACATATGCATTGAATGCGTTTGAAGCAAGACCTTTGGCAGACATAAGTCTGTCGAAGGTCTTTTTTGTTTAACCTAAAAGGAGGCACAAAGGTGAAATACTATCTTGAAGATGTCCGCGAGGTGTTCGAGCGGACAGAGAGCTCGGAGAGCGGACTTACGCAATCCGAAGCCGAACGCCGTCTTGAAAAATACGGCAAAAACAAATTGGCGCAGGCGAAGCCGAAATCGCTCATCAGGCGGTTTCTCGAACAGCTTGCCGACCCGATGATAATTATTCTTATCGTCGCCGCCGTAATATCTGCCGTCACCACGGTATACGAGGGCAGAGTCTCCGGCTCGCCGTCGTTTCCGACGGACACGGTGATAATTCTTGCAGTCGTGCTCATAAACGCTATTCTCGGCGTTTTGCAGGAGAGTAAGGCTGAAAAAGCCATCGAAGCGCTGCAGGAGATGAGCGCGGCGACCTCGAAGGTCATTCGCGAGGGCAGGATAATGACAGTCAAGAGCGAAGATCTGACCGTCGGCGATATCGTGGTGCTCGAAGCGGGCGACGCCGTTCCCGCGGACTGCCGCATATTTGAAAGCGCGAGCCTGAAAATCGAAGAAGCCGCGCTGACCGGCGAGAGCGTGCCCGTGAGCAAGATAATATCCGCCCTCGGCGCGGGCAGCGGCGGCGACATCCCGCTCGGCGACAGAAAAAATATGGCTTACATGGGCAGCGCCGTTGTCTACGGGCGCGGCAAAGCGGTCGTCACCGACACGGGCATGAACACCGAGATGGGCAAAATAGCCGACGCGATAACAAAGGCAGAGGACGGTCAGACCCCGCTGCAGAAGAAGCTCTCTCAGCTCTCCAAAACGCTGACATTTCTTGTGCTCGGCATCTGCGTTTTCATCTTCGCTTTTTCGCTGTTTATGGAGCGTTCGACGCTCGCGGGCGGCGACCCGGCGCTGATATTCAAAAGCGTAATTGATGTGTTCATGGTTGCAGTGAGCCTCGCCGTCGCGGCGGTTCCCGAGGGGCTCGCCGCCGTTGTCACCATAGTGCTCTCGATAGGCGTCACGAATATGTCGAAGAAAAATGCGGTTATACGCAAGCTCACCGCAGTCGAGACGCTCGGATGCGCGCAGATAATCTGTTCCGACAAGACCGGCACGCTCACGCAGAACAAGATGACCGTTGTCGACCACTACGGCGACGGCGAGCTTATCGCAAGGGCGATGTCCCTCTGCTCGGACGCGGAGGAGGATGCGGACGGAGCCGTCACGGGCGAGCCCACCGAAGCGGCTCTCGTGAACTTCGCGATAAGCCTCGGGATGCACAAGGGCGATTTGAAAGCAGACAGCCCGAGAATCGGCGAAGCCCCGTTTGACTCGGGCAGAAAGATGATGTCCACCGTCCACAAGACGGCTCACGGCATCGTTCAGTACACAAAGGGCGCGCCCGATGTTGTTGTCGATCTGTGCACCCACGCTTTTATTGACGGAAAGACCGTACCCATGACGGATGAGATAAGAGCGAATATAGCCGCGGAAAACAAGAGAATGGCGGATAAGGCGCTGCGCGTGCTTGCGGCGGCGATGAGAAAATATGACGCCGCGCCCGATGATTTTTCGCCCGAGGCGCTGGAGCATGATCTTGTCTTTATCGGACTCACGGGCATGATCGACCCCGTCCGCCCGGAGGTCAAGGCGGCAATCGAAGAGTGCCGCGGCGCGGGCATAACGCCCGTCATGATAACCGGCGACCACAGGGACACCGCCGTTGCGATAGCATCGGAACTGGGCATACTCACCGACCCGTCCCAGGCAATAACCGGCGCGGAGCTCTCCGCGATGAGCGATGAAGAGTTCGCGGACAGAGTCGAAAATATATATGTATATGCGCGCGTGCAGCCGGAGCACAAGACGAGAATCGTCAACGCATGGCGCGCAAAGGGAAAGATAACCGCCATGACGGGCGACGGAGTCAACGACGCGCCGTCGATAAAGAGCGCGGACATCGGAATCGGCATGGGCATCACCGGCACGGATGTTACAAAGAATGTTGCCGACATGGTGCTCACGGACGACAACTTTGCGACCATAGTCAACGCCGTTGAAGAGGGCCGCCGGATATATGACAACATCCGAAAAGCTATTCAGTTCCTGCTTGGTTCGAACCTCGCGGAAGTGCTCGCGATATTCACGGCGACGCTCCTCGGCTTCACGATTCTCGAAGCGCCGCACCTGCTGTTCATAAATCTCGTCACCGACTGCTTCCCCGCTCTCGCGCTCGGGCTTGAAAAGGCGGAGAGCGATATCATGCGCCGCCGCCCGCGCGACCCGTCGGACGGAATATTCGCAGGCGGGCTCGGGTTCGACGTTCTCTATCAGGGCGTGCTTGTCACCGCGCTGACTCTCGCGGCGTTCTTTATAGGCGAGCGCTTTGAGACAGGTCACTGGGCGTTCATGAACATCGCCGAGTGTGAGCAGGGCATGACGATGGCGTTCCTCACCATGTCGATGTGCGAGATATTCCACTCGTTCAACATGCGCTCGCAGCGCGGCTCGGTCATAAAAATGAGCCTTCGCGGCAGTCACAACATGCCGCTGTTCGGCGCGATGATAGCGTCGCTCGTGCTGACGACCGCGGTTATAGAGATTCCGTTTCTTGCGAACGCCTTCGGCTTCACTCCGATAGGCCTCGCGGAATACGCCTCTTCGCTCGCGCTCGCGTTCTCGATAATCCCGATAGTCGAGATAATAAAAGCGATTCAGCGCGCGGCGGCAAAGCGAAAAATTGCCGCATAATATAATAGTTTGGAATTATTCTTCGTAAAAAGATATTATTTTATTAAATACGCCTTGACTTTTTCCCCGAATATGATATTATTTGTTCGTACAACCATTGGGGAGTAGCTATGGAATTATCCTATCTGAGTGTCAACAATCTCGCTTTCAGCTGGCATCAGACAGACGGCTTTCAGGCGTTTGAAGCAAGACCTTTGGCAGAGAGTGCTGAAGGTCTTTTTTAATTCTCTTCAGCACTCTCTGCCATTCAAATCAAAAAGAAAGGTCTTGAAAGCGCATGAAATTCTATCTTGAGCCGACAGAGAAAGTTTTCTCGGCGGTCGAGAGCTCCGAAAAAGGTCTGACTTCGGCCGAAGCGGAGCAGCGCCTTGCCAAGTACGGCAAGAACAAGCTTAAAGAAGCCGAAAAAGACAGCCTCTTTAAGAAGTTTATCAACTCCCTCGCAGACCCAATGATCATCATGCTCCTCGTCGCGGCGGCCATTCAGGCTGTTGTCACGGTGCTGGAGAAAGGCGCAAAATTTGAATTCAAGGATTTTGCGGACGTGCTGGTCATCCTCGTCGTTGTTATCATCAACACTATTATGAGCCTCGTTCAGGACAGCAAGGCGGAGGCCGCAATGGACGCTCTTATGGAGATGACCGCGGCAACGAGCCATGTTCTGCGTGACGGAGAGGTCGTCACGGTAAAGAGCGAGGATGTAGTTATCGGCGATATCGTCGTGCTCGAAGCGGGCGACGCTGTTCCCGCAGACTGCCGCATAATCGAGAGCTACAGCATGAAGGTCGAGGAGGCAGCCCTCACGGGCGAGAGCGTCCCCGTAACAAAGATGATCGACGCGCTCAACTGCGCCGCAGGCAATGACGACGTTGCCCTGGGCGACAGAAAGAATATGCTCTACAGCGGCTCGACCATAGTCTACGGCCGCGGCAAGGCCGTTGTTACGGCAGTCGGCATGGACACCGAGATGGGCAAGATAGCCGACGCCCTTTCGGATGCCGAGCAGGAGCAGACTCCTCTTCAGAAGAAGATGGCTGAGCTCTCGAAGTTCCTCACAAAGCTCGTTATCGTCATATGCGTAGTCGTGTTCGCGGTCGGACTCATCGAGTCCCTCGTCCTGAGCGATCAGCCCTTCTCATGGGAGCTGCTCGGAAACACCGCGCTCGACACATTCATTTCGGCAATCGCTCTTGCAGTCGCCGCGATCCCCGAGGGACTGCCGGCAGTCGTCACGATAATCCTTTCGATAGGCGTTACCGCGATGAGCAAGAGACAGGCTCTTATCCGCAAGCTCACCGCAGTTGAGACTCTCGGCTGCACCCAGATAATCTGCTCCGATAAGACCGGCACCCTGACCCAGAACAAGATGACCGTTGTTGACCACTTCGGCGACAACGAGAAGCTCATCGCCGAGGCGATGGCTCTCTGCTCCGACGCTCAGATAGACGACGCCGGCAAGGTCACCGGCGAGCCCACCGAGGCGGCTCTCGTCGGCTACGCTTATGCGCTGGGCATGAGCAAGAACGATCTGGTCAAGGCGAGCCCCAGAGTCGGCGAAGCTCCGTTCGACTCCGGCAGAAAGATGATGTCCACCGTCCATCAGACGCAGTCCGGCATCGTCCAGTACACAAAGGGCGCGCCCGATGTTGTTATAAATCTCTGCAAGAACGCCCTTGTTGACGGCAAGATAGTTCCCATGGACAACGAGTTCAGGGCTAAAATCGCCGCAGACAACAAGAGAATGGCGGACAAGGCTCTGCGCGTTCTCGCAGTCGCTCTCAAAAACTACGATTCCGTTCCCGCATCCTTCGAGCCCGAGGCTCTTGAAAACGACCTCGTGTTCGTCGGTCTGACCGGCATGATCGACCCCGTCCGCCC
>DKDF01000010.1:0-12907 GCA_002451755.1 Ruminococcaceae bacterium UBA6855 | reverse complement strand
ATGATAACCGGCGACCACAAGGACACCGCAGTCGCCATCGGACGCGAGCTCGGCATAATCTCCGACGCATCGCAGGCTGTTCTCGGCGCGGAGCTCGACAAGTTCAGCGACGAAGAATTAGTCGAGGAAGTTACGAAATACTCCGTCTATGCGCGAGTCCAGCCTGAGCATAAGACAAGAATAGTCAAGGCGTGGAAGGCACGCGGCATGGTCACCGCAATGACCGGAGACGGCGTCAACGACGCGCCCTCAATCAAGGCCGCAGACATAGGCATCGGCATGGGCATCACCGGCACGGACGTCACCAAGGGCGTCGCCGACATGGTGCTCGCAGACGACAACTTCGCTACCATCGTCAACGCTGTTGAAGAGGGCAGAAAGATCTACGACAACGTCTGCAAGGTGCTTCAGTTCCAGCTTTCGACGAACATGTCCGAAGTTATAATCATGTTCATCGCATCGATACTCAACTTTGAGCTTCTCTCCCCCGTTCACCTGCTGTGGATCAACATGGTCACCGACTCCCTGCCCGGTCTTGCGCTCGGCATGGAAAAGGCGGAGGGCAACCTGATGAAGAGAAAGCCCAGAGCAACCACGGACGGCATATTCTCCCACGGCGCGGGCTTCGACATGGCATGGCAGGGCATCTACCTTGCGATAATCGAGATCGCCGCCTATGTCATCGGCTACTATATTGAAGTCCAAAGCTTCGAGAATATGTTCTTCGGCGGTGAGAATGGTCACTGCGTCAACGCCATGGCTATGGCGTTCCTGACGGTCAACTTCGCAGAGATGATGTGCGCCATCAACATGCGTTCGAGAACGGGCTCCATCTTCTCGAAGAGCATGTTCAAGAACATGAACTGGTGGCTCGTCGGCGCGTTTGTCGTAACGACTGCGCTGACCCTCGCGGCTATATATATCCCCGGACTCTCCAATGATGTCTTTGACATCGCGCCCGGTACATTCCAGCTCAACGAGCTGGCAATCTCCGCAGGTCTTGCGGTCTCCACTATCCCGGTGTTCGAGATAGGCAAGGCTATCAGACGCGCGGCAGAGCGCAGAAAAGAAAAGAAAGCTGCGTAAAAATTGATATGATGCATCCCCTGCCCGAGAGGTGCGGGGGATGTTTTGTTATAACTTTTATCACAGAGGACTGCAAACCGCCGCAGTCCTTATTTTTATTTAAAGATAAACAGCCCCGATGTGACTAAAACATACTATTTTTATATCCTTTTGTAAGAGCAAACTGCGCTCAATTTGTTTATATAACGTTAATGAATATATTTTTATTTTTTTGTTGAAATCTATAGTAATGTATGCTATAATTTCTTCAAAACTGTGGCTAATTTTTATGCAGTAAATCTAAACGCGCAGCGGCGCTTTGATAAGGAGGACTTTTTTTGAAAGCCTATAACGCGAAAGACATCAGAAATATCGCCATAGCAGGTCATGGCGGCAGAGGAAAAACAACCCTTGCGGAAGCAATGCTCTACACCGCGAAGGCTACCGACAGACTCGGCAGAGTCGCCGACGGCACCACCGTGCTCGACTTCGATGCCGAGGAGAAAAAGAGAAAGGCCACGGTTTCAACCGCTGTTGCCGCTATAGAGTGGAATGGTGCGAAGATAAATATAATCGACACTCCCGGTCTTTTTGACTTTGCGGGCGGCATGAGCGAAGGCATCCGCGCGGCGGACAGCGTGCTCATCGTCACTGCGGCGGGCTCCGGCTTTGACGTCGGCGCAGAGAAAGCTCTCAAGGCGGCGAACGCCAGAGGCATCTCGAGAATGTTCGCCATCACCCGCTGCGACGCGGACAACACAGATTTCTATAAAACATTTGCAGCCATAAAAGACGCAGTCGGCGGCGCTATCTGCCCCGTTATCGTTCCCTATATGGACGGCGGCAAGGTTGCGGCATATGTCAACCTCGCGTCCCGCAAGGCTTTTGACTACAGCAGCGGCGAGAAGAAAGAGGTCGCAATGCCCTCTGACCCGCAGCTTGACGAGATGCTCGATATACTTACAGAAGCAGTCGCTTCGAGCGACGACGAGCTGATGGAGAAATTCTTTGCAGGCGAGACCTTCACCCGTGAAGAGATAATCAAGGCTCTCAACTCCGGCGTCAGCGACGGCTCTGTTATCCCCGTATATGCCTGCGCGGGCTACACCTGCGAAGCTATCGATATGCTCCTTGACGAGATAGTCTATTCCGCTCCCTCCGCAGCCGACAAGGCCGGCGAGAACGGTCTTCCCTGCGACGAAAACGGTCCGCTTGCGGCTATCTGCTTCAAGACTATCGCCGACCCGTTCGTCGGCAAGATGTCCTTCTTCAAGGTCGTTTCCGGCAAAATCACGCCCGACACCCCCGCTTATAACTCCCGCACCGAAGAGAGCGAGAGAATGGGCAAGATAATCACCCTCAGAGGCAGCAAGCAGGAGGACGCATCCTGCATCCCCGCCGGTGACATCGGCGTTGTCACGAAGCTTGCAGGCATCAAAACCGGCGACACGGTCTGCTCGGCAAAGAACCCGATAACCCTCGAGGGCATCAAGTTCCCGACCCCCTGCCTGTCCATGGCAGTCAAGGTTCGCAAGAAGGGCGACGAAGAGAAGGTCGCGGCGAGCTTGCTCAGACTCCTTGAAGAGGATCCGACAATTTCGTTCGTCATCAACAAAGAGACCCGCGAGCAGATTCTCTCCGGTCTCGGCGAGCAGCACCTTGATGTTATCGTCTCCAAGCTCAAGAACAAGTTCGGCGTTGAGGTCGATCTCAGCGTGCCGAAGGTTGCATACAGAGAGTCCATCCGCAAAAAGGTCGAGGTTCAGGGCAGACACAAGAAGCAGTCCGGCGGACACGGTCAGTTCGGCGATGTGTTCATCCGCTTCGAGCCCTGCGAGAGCGACGATCTCGTTTTCGCCGAGGAAGTTGTCGGCGGCTCCGTGCCGAAGAACTTCTTTCCCGCAGTTGAAAAGGGTCTGCGCGACAGCGTCAAGAAGGGCGTGCTTGCAGGCTATCCGATGGTCGGCATAAAGGCAACCCTTTACGATGGCTCTTATCATCCGGTCGATTCGTCCGAAATGGCGTTCAAGACCGCCGCGAACATAGCATACAAGAACGGTATCCCGCAGGCGAACCCTGTTATCCTTGAGCCTATCGGCACTCTGAAGGCTTATATGCCCGACGAGAACCTCGGCGACATCATGGGCGATGTCACAAAACGCCGCGGTCGCGTGCTCGGCATGGGTCCGTCCGACGAGCCGAAGATCCAGGAACTCATCGCGGAAGTTCCCATGGGCGAGATGGGCGATTTCTCAACCGTCCTGCGCTCCGTGACCGCCGGCAGAGGCTGGTTCACCCTTGAGTTCACCCGCTATGAGGATGCGCCGCCCGTCGTTGCACAGAAGGTCATCGAAGAGGCAAAGGCAAACGACGCCGAAGCAGATAAATAAAAACATAAAGAGAGCTGTCAAAAGGCAGCTCTCTCTTTGCATATCTATAAATCCGGTTTTTGGGGCTTCGCAGGAATCAGAATCAATATCTTCTCTATTGTATAAAATGAGATGGCGCGAAGCGTCGGAAGGATTGTTTGAACAAGTCACAGTTTTTTAAAATCGTCGAGTATTTTAAACTTTCATTACAACCCCTCAGTCACGGCTTCGCCGCGACAGCTCCCCTGCAGGGGAGCCTTGGAACCGCGCACTATAGACTGGTGAGAGCTGCCAAAAGGCAGCTCTCTTCTTAATTTAATATCAAAAACCCGCCCAGCATCGCGCCGTGCGGGTCAGTTTTATTTTGAATTGCGGCTTTGAAGCGAGATTCCGTCGTTTGTCTTTATGACAAATCCGACCGCGCCGCCGGTGTTCGTTATCAGCAGCTCGTCGCTGCCCGCGATGCTCGCATATATATTATCGATATCAATATCAACAGTATAGCTCCATGTGCCGCTGACTATCGAGCCGCTGCCGTTGTCTATTTTGACAACGACCTTGCAGTCGTCATACTTGAGCGTGATGCTGCCCTTTGAACAGTTCACTTTGACGCTCGGCATGGCTTCAAAAACTCTGTCAAGGTTCCCGACCGTTCCGACAGTCCTGCCGACCGGGCCCTGATGCGCGTCCTTAGTATTCTGATCGTCCTGCTGCATTCTGACGTTGAGCGTCACTATGGTATAGTTGCCGTAAGCGACGGCGTTCGCCGAGATAAGATCGCTCGCTTTTATCTGCTTATACCTGCCGGGAATCGAAGTCACCGCTTTGCTGTTCGCCGCGAGAGCCGCCGAGGCGATTCCCGTGAAGACGGTGAGCATACCTTTCTGGAAGCTGTTGCGCGGAGTGTAATCAACGCGCTTTATGGACATATACTGCGTGGCGTCAATGGTATTTGTGTTCGCCGCCGCAGCTTTGTAATACCGGAGCACCCGCGAAGTGTTCGTGGAGTTGAGCCCCTTGTAGACGTTGACAGTCTCGGTCTTTGTTCCGCCGGAAACATTGGAGCGCGTCACGGTTCTTGATTCGGTCGTCGGCTCGGCGGTTGTCGTCTCTGCAAAGTCGGTGGACTCCTCGGGAATGTTTGCCGCATCAGTGACCGAGGGTTCGTCCGTAGAAGGCTCAGAACCGCCGTCATTCGTTCTGCACGCCGAAAAGGAAAAGAGCATAGCCGCCGCAAGCAAAAGTGCGGCAAATCTCATAAGCTTTTTGTTCATTCTTCTCCCTCCCGACAGATTTTATCTGAGTGTTGCACTTGATTAGGCTTATATTTTAAGCTATTGAAGCAGACAGGTCAAGAAAAATCTTATAAAAAAACATGGCAAAAAATTAATTTTTGATAAAGCCGCAGTTTATCCGACGCATATCTCCGACAGCCGACAAAAAACCGCCCAAGCGGCGTATCTCACTTGCTGCTATTTTTTTTAAGATGTCCAGCCTTAGAAAAGGCCGTTATAAACATTCCAATTAATGAGCCTGCCACGCCTACAATCAAATCAACCATGGTATCAATAAGTCCAGAGTCTGCTGAATCGCCAGAACGCTGCAAATTCAGACCGTATAGCCTGTCCATTGAAAATTCATAAATCTCCCAACCGGTTAAAAGCATCACCGCAAATGAAAGTCCAAACATTGCTGCCAATGCCGGGCTGAGCCTTTTATCCTTTGGCTGACGACTTTGAATAATTACCGCAAGTTCATAGCCGCCGGCAGCCGCTATATATCCGGAAAAGAAATGTTCAGGAATATCAATATGTTCAAACGATGTGAATTTATTAACGGTTGAACCTACAACAATTCCAAAGCAAATCAAAAGATTCAGCATCGTTTGCAACTTATATGGAACCAGCTTTATAAAAGTTTTTCCACCAAAGAACTGAAATAAGGTCCACAAAAAAGTAAATGCTACTCCGAATATCGCTTCAAAAAGCTCTGTTATATAGCCGTTAAAAAGCATTATAAGACCCCATAGCATTACCAGCCCTCTGCAGAGCCACCATATTGTCTCAACTCTTTTTGGCAGGTTAGGAATTTTATCTATTTTTTTCAAAAATTTTCTTTTCATTGCAATACATCAAATTCACAAAATCAATTTTTATCCTAAAAGTACAAGCCGCCCATCAAATGACGGACGGCTTTGATTTTTTCAGATATCAGCCCTTAGCGGTGTAAGAGAAAGCGACGATACCCTTGAGGTTATTGACGGAGACGACGGAGACCTTGATGCCGTTTGCATAGACATTGACATCATATACCCAGCTGCCTTCGACGATCTTGCCGGTGGTGTTGTCGATCTTGACAACGACCTTGCAGTTGGTGTAGGTCAGCTCGATCTTGCCGTCCTTGTAGTCGACGCTGAGTCCGAGCTCTCTGATAGCGTTATCGACATCGCCGAGAGTACCGACTGCGCAGCCGACGGAACCGCTGTGGTTATCAGCCTTCGCGCCCTGAGTCTGATCCTTGACGTTGAAGGTGATTGTGGTGTAGTTGCCGCTGGTCACTGCGCTGGCGCTCTTCATGTGGCTCGCCTGCATGCCCGAGGGCTTGCCGGGGATATCGGTACGATCCTTGGAGTTCTTGTTGAGCGCGTTTGCAACGGGCTTCTGAGCTATCTTGAGCAGAGCACCGAGGCTGCCGTCGGCAGTGATGCTGCCCTTGAGAGCCATGTTCTGTCTGCCGCTCTTGAACTGCTTGGTAGCGTTGACCGCCGCCTGATAAGCCTTGATGCAGGCAGCTGCGTCGTTGGTGTTGAGACCCTTGGAGGGAGTCGTGCTGCCCTTGGTCGTGTTCTTTGTGTCGGAGGACTGAGGAGCCTTAGTCTCGATAACGGTGTGACCCTCTTTATCGGTGACTACCTCGGTCTCGACCTCAGAGGAAGCCTCTTCGGAAGAAGCGGTATCATCGGAAGCGGAAACATCCGCCGCCTGACCGGAGGTCTGAGCGTCACCGGCAGTGGTGTCGTTGTTTGTGTCATTCTTCTTGCACGCCGCGAACGAGAGAACGAGGACAGCGGCAAGGATTATTGCCAGAATCTTTTTCATCTTTTTCACTCCTTATGATTTATATATACATTGTATAATCGTTGTTCCAATCAGTCAATAGACAAAAGATAAAATTTCGTTTAACGGGGGTAGTCCAAATTGTGTAAATGCGTCATTAGTGAAACACATCTTGAAAAAGTGTTTTGATTTCGGCGGCAGTTTCGCGTAAGTATCCGGAAATAAGAATTTGCCTGTTGATAAATCGAGAACAACCACGACAATTTTTTATCCGGACGCAATCCCTCAGTCTCGGCTTCGCCGATCCAGCTCCCTTTACACAAGGGAGCCGACAATAATTTTATATGTGAGAATAAAAATGCCGTTATATTGCCTGAAGAGCTCCGCCGCTATTGGCACATAAGTGCGTCTGCTCATCCTCCCCGACCGCAAGCGAAAAGCCCTCCGCACGCATTGTACAGAGGACTGAAATTCGTGTTTTGTTACGCGAGTATCTCGCCCATGAGACCTGGAGTTGCACCTGCGGCGTTGGACTCATCGGTATCGATGTGCATTGCCAGCGCATACTTCGGGCTGACTCTGACGACGACATCGCCGAAAACGAGCGAACGACCGTTGGAGTCGATTTTGACGCTGACTATCTGCTTGTCTTTAAGACCGTATTTCTCGGCGTCCTCGGGGGTTGCGTGGATGTGTCTCTGCGCTGCGATAACGCCGCACTCGAGCTCAACCTCGCCCTTGGGGCCGACAAGCTTGCATGCGCCGCTGCCTGCGATATCGCCGCTCTCTCTGACAGGAGCGGTCACGCCGATGGAACGGGCATCGGTGAGCGAAAGCTCAACCTGGTTCTCGGGACGCACGGGTCCGAGAATGGAGACTGCCGGGAAGCTGCCCTTCGGGCCGACAACGGCAACGCGCTCGTTGCTCGCGAACTGGCCGGGCTGAGAGAGCTCCTTCTTGACGGTCAGCTCATAGCCCTCGCCGAAGAGGATATCAAGAGCTTCTCTGGTGACATGTACATGGCGCGCGGAAGTTTCAACAAGAACTTTCTTTTCCATTTTAAATATCCTTCTTTTTCACTTGATATGTTTGTAAATGCATTTTGAGGCAGGAAACTCCTGCCTCAAAACATTCATCCGGTTTAATTAATAAGCGATGTTATATATGGTTTTTGTTCCGAAGGGAAGCACTACCATATCATCACCGAGAGGAAGGTGGATCGTCCACTTGGAATCATATGTAGCATTGATGACATGATTGGTCTTGGCATCAACCTTAACGGTAACTGTGCTGGAGGGATACTCCATCTGAGCAGTGCCTATTTTAAAGGTCTTAGCGACAGACTTAAGCACGCCGCTGCTGAACTGATCGTTGATAACAGACGGACGAACCACGCTGAAGACCTTGGGTGCATGACCCGAGCCGTGCGAAACATTGGAAGAAGCCTTATCGGCAACAGTCTTTATGGTGATAGTGTAAACTCCGCCAGCCTCGGTGCAAGTTGCGCTTGCGACGTCATTCACAGTAAGCTTGCTCGACCAAGACTCGCTCTCAACAGGGAAGTTAGCCTTTATAGCTGCGGGAGTGGAGAATGTCTCAGAGCCCTTGCTGTTCTTTTTGAGCTGACCGTCAACAAAGCTGTCTATACCGCCGACAAGCTTATCGACAATAGAGGGAACGCCGGTAATATTTCCGCTTCTGTAGTTCGTCTCGGAAACTCTGGTGACGCTCTTTGCGCCGGGCTTTACGCCGTTGATTGCCTTGTTGAAGTACTCAACGATCTCTGCCTTTGTCGAGGGCTTGGAAACAGTGGTGCTGCCGCCCTGGCTGCCGCTGCTCTGAGTATTCTTCTCAGTCGCGGGAGCTACGGTGTTGCCGGAAGCGTCGGTCTGAGCCTCGGTGGACTCGTCGCCGCTGACGGACTCAGCCTCGCTGGACTCGTCGTTTGCAATCGTCTCGCCGTTTGCCGAGGTGTTTGCTTCACCCGTGGTGGTGTCGCCGTTGTCCTTATCCTTCTTGCAGGCTGCAAAAGCGAAAACGAAGCAGAGAGCAAGGACAAGAGCTATGATCTTCTTTGTCATTTCAGTTACCTCCGAAAAAATTTTTCTTCATTTCAGCGCGCTTATACAGGTGCCGTTTTTGGGCGGATGAGCCCCTGAAAAACAGTCTCCTGCCTGCGCGGTCAAATTCATTATAAAATAAAAACGCCCAAAAATCAATGGAAAAAACAAGATTTATGAAAGATTTATCTTTTTAAAAGCTTTGCTCAAAGAAAATGTCCGCCAGCTCTTGATTGACGGGCGTTTTTCTGCAATAATATAGTGTATATATTTACCTACAGAAACGGAGTGCGGTTTAATGACTGATAACGAAAGACTCGCCGATCTCCTGTTCGGCTCGGACGGGCTGACGCCGGAGGACTGCGAGCTGAGATTCCCCCCGCGCGAGCTGCCCGAGGGCGCGCGCGTGACCCGATTCTCACCGAGTCCTACGGGGTATCTCCATATAGGCGGACTGTTCGGCGCGCTCGTCGATTTTCTTACAGCGAGAGTCAGCGGCGGTCTTACTTATCTGAGAATCGAGGACACGGACAAGAAGCGCGAGGTCGCCGACGGCGTGTCCGCGATAATCAACGGATTCAAAAACTTCGGTCTCGAATTTGATGAGGGCGTGACCGGATTCGACACGGAGAAGGGCGCTTACGGTCCCTATACCCAGAGCAAGCGCGTTGAGATCTATCACGCGGTCGCCAAGCGTCTTGTGCAGGAGGGCAAGGCATATCCCTGCTTCTGCACGGCGGACGAGCTCGCCGCTATCCGCGAAGAGCAGGAAAAAAGCGGCGCGGCGATAACCGGATATTTCGGCAAATGGGCGAAGTGCCGCGACCTGAGCTTTGACGAGCAGAAGAGACGCATCGAGGCGGGCGAGCCCTATGTGCTCCGCTTCCGCTCCGAGGGCGACGAGAACAAGAGAATAGTTTTTGACGATATGATTCGCGGCAAGATTGAAATGCCGGAGAATATAATCGACGAAGTGCTTTTGAAGAGCGACGGCGTGCCGACCTATCACTTTGCGCATGTCTGCGACGACCACTTCATGCGCACGACACATGTCATTCGCGGCGAGGAGTGGATATCCTCCGTCCCGAAGCACATCGCGCTGTTCAAGGCATGCGGCTACAGAGTGCCGAAATATGCGCACACTCCGCAGGTCATGAAGATAGACGAAGAGACGGGTGCCAAGCGCAAGCTCTCGAAGAGAAAGGACCCCGAGGCGGCGGTCAGCTACTTTGTCGAGCAGGGCTATCCCAAGGAGAGCGTTATCGAATACATCATGACGCTGCTCAACTCAAACTTCGAGGACTGGCGCAGAGCGAATCCCACGGAGGACTGCTGGAAGTTCCCGTTCAATCTCAAGAAGATGAGCGTGAGCGGATGTCTGTTTGACATGGCGAAGCTCAACGACGTGAGCAAGAATATCATTTCGCACATGACGGCAGACGAGGTGCTCGGTAATGTGCTGAACTGGGCGAAAGAATATGACGGGGAGCTCTACAAGCTTCTCGACGCAGACCGCGATTTTGCACGCGGCATATTCTCGATAGACCGCGACTGTCCGAAGCCGCGAAAGGATATCGCAAACTGGGAGCAGGTCAAGGACTTCGTCTCGTATTTCTACGATGAGATCTACACCCCCGACTACACCCTGCCCGAGAATATCAGCGCAGGCGATGCGGCGGCGATACTGCAAAAATACATCGGCGAGTTTGACATAAACGACGACAAGGACGCATGGTTTGCGCGCATCAAGGCGATGTGCGAGCCGCTCGGCTACACGCCCAACGTCAAGGAATACAAGAAAGATCCCACGGCGTTCAAGGGTCATGTCGGCGACCTTTCGACCGTTATCAGAATCGCGGTGACTTCGCGCCGCAACACACCCGATCTTCATTCGATAATCAGGCTGCTCGGCGAGGACAGAGTCAGAGCGAGACTCGCTGCGGCGCTCGCACACTACAAGGAGGAGAACTAAATGGCGGACAGCACCAATCTCAATTCAAATTTTATCACTGATTTTATAGACGAGGATCTTGCAAACGGGGTCAACACCCGCGTGCAGACGAGATTCCCTCCGGAGCCCAACGGCTATCTGCACATCGGCCACGCAAAGGCAATATGCATCGACTTCAGCATCGCGGAAAAATACGGCGGAGTGTGCAATCTCCGTCTCGACGACACTAACCCCTCGAAAGAGGATGTCGAATATGTTGACGCGATAAAAGAGGACATTGAGTGGCTCGGCTACAAATGGAACGAGGTCTACTACGCATCGAGCTATTTCGATTTTCTCTATGAGTGTGCGATAAAGCTCATCAAAGAGGGCAAGGCGTATGTCTGCGACCTGTCGCCCGAGGAAATACGCGAATACCGCGGCACTCTTACAGAGCCCGGCAAAAACAGCCCCTACCGCGACCGCTCGGTTGAAGAAAACCTCGACCTCTTCCGCCGCATGACCGAGGGCGAATTTGCAAACGGCGAAAAGGTTCTGCGCGCCAAGATAGATATGGCGAGTCCGAACATCAATATGCGCGACCCGGTCATCTACAGAATCGCGCATGTCTCCCATCATCAGACGGGCGACAAGTGGTGCGTCTATCCGATGTATGACTTTGCCCATCCCCTCTCCGACGCTGCGGAGAAGGTCACATATTCCCTGTGCTCGCTCGAGTTTGAGAACCACAGACCGCTCTACAACTGGTTCATCGATGCCATCGGCTTTGAAGAGCCGCCGCGCCAGATCGAGTTCGCGCGTCTTAACCTCAACTACTGCGTGACGAGCAAGAGAAAGTGCCTCGAAATGGTTCAGACCGGCGTTGTCAACGGCTGGGACGACCCGAGAATGGTCACTCTCTGCGGTATGCGCCGCAGGGGCTACCCCGCCGCCGCGATACGCGATTTCATAAGCCGCGTCGGCGTTGCGAAGGCATACAGCGTGGTTGACTACGGTCTGCTTGAAGCGTGCGTCAGAGACAATCTCAACCAGAACGCTCCGCGCGCCATGGCGGTTCTCAATCCCCTCAAGCTCGTTATCGACAACTACCCTGAGGACAAAACCGAGGAAATCGAAGTCGAGATAAATCCCGACAAGCCCGAGCTCGGTCGCCGCAAGGTCACATTCTCCCGCGAGCTCTATGTTGAGCGCGAGGACTTTATGGCTGAGCCCGTGAAAAAATATTTCAGGCTCTTCCCCGGCAACGAAGTGCGTCTCAAGAGCGCATATTATGTGACCTGCAACTCATATGATACCGATGAAAACGGCGAAGTCACCTGCCTGCACTGCACCTACGACCCCGAGAGCCGCGGCGGCGAGACGCCCGACGGCAGAAAGGTTCGCGGCACCCTGCACTGGGTTAGCGCGGCGGACAACGTGAAAGCTCAGGTGCGCCTCTATGACCGCCTGTTCAACACCGAGAACCCCGCAGGCGAGGACGGAAACGGCGACTATCTTCAGAACATCAACCCCGATTCACTCAAAATTATCGACGGATGCCTGCTCGAGGGCGGACTCCGCGACGCAAAGCCGGGCGACACATTCCAGTTCATGCGCCAGGGCTACTTCTGCGTCGATAAAGACAGCACTCCGGGCAATCTTATCATAAACCGCACCGTTGCGCTCAACTCCTCATGGGACAAAAAGAAGAAATAAACAAATAAGAAAGGTCGGTCAGGATGAAAGCTCTCAACAGAATTGTGACGGCTCTGCTGGCGATTGCAGTGTTCCCCGTCGCATATTTCACGGATCTCATAACCGTCTATATGCACGCGACTATCTACGATTCAAATATTGTAGAGAATCTGAGCGTCAAACGCATCATCGAGCTTTTCACGGGAGACGGTCTTTTCGCCGACCTCGTCAAAGGCGGTGCCTCCGAGCTCCCGGACGGACTTTTGAAATTCAAGGGCAATTTTATCGCCTTTGCTGTATTCTTTGCCATCGCCCTGCTCGTCGCGCTCGCGACGGTTATAGTCGCCGCGGCGACGAACTCGCGCAAGGCGACCGCTTCGCTCGGCGCGGCAGGTCTTCTGAGCATTATAGGCATGAGGATAGCGTTTTCCGCCGTCTCTTCGGCGGTCAAAGCGGGCACGCTGACCCTCGGCTCGCTGACCGACATGTCGTTCATGAATCTCTTCGGCAAGATAGTGCTCGTTACGATGAGCACGGCGCCTGCGGTGATGACGGTTCTGTTTTTGGCGATACTCATCTGGAACGTCGCGTTTATCGCAATCGACCTCGGCGAAGAACAGCCGAAGAAAAAAGCAAAGCACGCGAAGAAAAAATCATAACCACTAGTAAACTAGTGGTTTGCACAGCCCCTATAAGGGGCGCCTACTGACTAAGCCCCTAAAAGGGGCATCG
>DKDF01000026.1 GCA_002451755.1 Ruminococcaceae bacterium UBA6855 | reverse complement strand
CGATGCCCCTTTTAGGGGCTTAATCAGTAGGCGCCCCTTATAGGGGCTGTGCAAACCACTAGTTTACTAGTGGTTATGATTTTATTTATTCGCCGAATGAGCAGAGTATATTTTTTACAGCAGGCAGACGCCCTGCGCTCTGAACGAGTCAATGGTCTCCTGCGGCCAGATGGATGCCTGGACTTCACCGATGTGCGCCTTTCTCAGGAAGAACATGCACATACGGGACTGGCCGATGCCGCCGCCCATAGTCAGCGGAAGGTTGCCGTTGAGCAGGTCGCGCTGGAACGGAAGCTCGGCGCGCTCGGGGCAGCCTCTCTCTTCAAGCTGGGACGCGAGCGACTCGGCGTTGACACGGATGCCCATGCTCGACAGCTCATATGCCATATCGAGCAGAGGATAATACACGACGATATCGCCGTTGAGGCTCCAGTCGTCATAGTCCGGGGCGCGTCCGTCATGGATATCACCGGAGCGGAGCTTGCCGCCGATCTGCATGATAAACACTGCGCCCTTGTCGCGGGCAATTTCGGTCTCGCGCTGCTTGGGAGTCAGGTCTGGATACATATCCTCGAGCTCCTGCGTGGTGATGAACGATATCTCATCGGGCAGGAACTTGCCGACGAAATCATATTCCTCGGCGATATAGGTCTCCGTGTGGCGCAGACTCCTGTAGATAGCGCGGACGGTTCTCTTGAGGGTATCGACATTGCGCTGCTCGGGAGTTATTATCTTCTCCCAGTCCCACTGGTCGACAAAGACAGAGTGGAGATTATCCGTATCCTCGTCGCGGCGTATGGCATTCATATCCGCATAGAGACCCTCGCCGGGCTTGAAGCCGTAATCCTTGAGGGCGCGGCGCTTCCACTTCGCGAGCGACTGGACGATTTCAACATCGCTGTCCATGTCTTTTATATCGAACGCAACGGGGCGCTCGACGCCGTTCAATGTATCGTTGAGTCCGGAATCCGAGCGCACGAAGAGCGGCGCGGAGACGCGGGTAAGATTGAGCTGGATAGCGAGATCCCTCTCGAAGAAATCCTTGACCTTTTTGATAGCCACCTGAGTCTGTCTGATATCGAGCAGGGGCTTATATCCTGCCGGAAGATAGCTTGAATCCATGTCATCACATCCCAAAATAAAAAACTAATATATATAATAGCATCATATCGCGCCTTGTGCAATAAAAATTTTGCACATTAAAGTAAAAAAGGACAGCCGGTATGGGGCTGTCCCTATGTATTTTCAGATATCGAGTCCGGGCACGTTGCCGGTCAGGAAGCGAACCAGCTGCCAGACGACAGTGCCGAAGACATTGCCGAAGCTCTGACGGTAGAAATTATAGTCCACGCCGGGAGTCAGGATAACGGGTTCGGTATTTTCCCCGAGTCCGAGATTCTTGAGCAAAATGAGCATATGCCTTGCGAGCTCGACATTGCCCTTTGCATTCGGGTGGACGCAGTCGTCCGCCAGAAGCTCGGTGTTATGCGAGATGACCGCGCTCGTGTCGAATATAACGACATCGTCATGCTTTGCGGCAAGCTTGTTAAGCATAGCGTTTATACGCGAAACCGCCTTGATAAACGGAATATGTCCGAGACCCTTCCACGCGCAGTAGATATTATCAAATATCAGCGTTGCATCGGGATTTATCTCGCGGATGAGCGAATAGATAGTATTGAAATCGTCGTAGATGCCGTAGGCTATCTCGTCGAGCTTCTTGTCGTTTGTTCCGAACAGCGCGCCGATGGTTATCCAGACGACATCCTTGCTCGCGAGGTAGTTGTTCGAGCCGATGCAGATGTTTATGACATCCGCCCATGCGATGCTCTCGCGGAACTCGTCAACGGTCTCGATCTTTCTGATAAGATCCTGCGTATCGTTGGCGACCTGAGCGAGGTTGCGGTAATTGTAGCCGTTGGTGTCGGCGACTATCTTGCCGTAAGCCGCGTCCTCTTTGTTCTCAACGCCGAAGCCCTCGGCTATCGAATCGCCGAGCACGAGAAAGTTGAGCTTGCCGCTGTCCTGCGGTGCGGCAAAGGCGAGGCACTGGAGCGACGCCGCTATCATAACGACGCAGAGCAAAACCGCTGCAATCTTTCTGAATTTTTTCATTTTTATCACCTTCAGGGTAAAACATAGTATTAATATAGAGAATACATTTTTTGACAGAAAAAGTCAAGAGGCTCAAGGGGAAAAGCGCGAAACATATGGGGAAAAGCGATTTGATTTTTCGTGGTTGAGGTGGAGTGGATTGAGCTTCTTCACCCCCTGATACAAAAAATTCACCCCGGAGTTATCCTCCGGGGCTTACTGTTAATTTATTGTTATATTACTCTCACTCTGACAACGCCGCTGACTGCGGTTACCTTTTCGCCGTCGGGGTTCGGCGTATCGCAGACGAGGTAGCCGAGTCCGTTTTTGACTGCGCTGTTAAGCGACGTTATATTGCCGCCGAGCGCCGCAACGATGTTTTCGCGCACTCCCTCGCCGTCTTTGTAGATAACGCACACGCGCTTTTCAAACTCTGCGGGCGGCGTGAGCTCGGGCAGGTTGACGGAGTTCTTCACTTCGCCGCGCTCGATATAGCCGATAAGCTCATCCGCAGCCATGACTGCACAGTTGTCCTCGCTCTCTGGCGTGGAGGCGCCGAGGTGCGGGATAGCTATAACTCCGGGCACGCCCAGCTGCGCATCGGTCGGGAAGTCAGTGGCGTATGCCGCGACTTTTCCGTCGGCGAGAGATGCGAGAATATCATCGGAATTCACAAGCTCGCCGCGCGCGAAATTGAGGATTCGCACACCATCTTTCATTTTGCCTATAGACTCCGCGTTTATAATGTTTCTCGTGCTGTCGTTGCAAGGGGTGTGCAGGGTCAGATAATCCGCCGCAGAGAAAACCGCGTCAATATTATCAACGGTCTCAACACCGCCAATTTTACTCCTGCCCTTTCTGTCGAAGCACACGACTCTCATGCCGAGGTCACGCGCCGCTTCGGCAACGAGCTTGCCTATCGCGCCCATGCCGACAACGCCCATGGTCTTGCCTTTTATCTCGGGACCCGCGAATGAACTCTTGCCCTTTTCGACGAGCTTGCCGACATTGTCACCCTCGCCTTTGAGGGTCTTGCACCAGTCGATAGCATCTATAACTTTGCGCGAAGCGAGAAGAGCCGCGCAGATAACAAGCTCCTTTACTGCATTTGCGTTCGCTCCGGGCGTGTTGAATACTGCGATACCCTGCTCCGAGCACCTGTCGATCGGGATATTATTCACACCCGCTCCCGCGCGGGCGATTGCCAAAAGACCAGCTCCGAACTGCATATCATGCATCGAAGCCGAGCGCACCATTATCGCCACCGGATCTTCTGTATTTTCAGTGCAGACATATTTTTCGCTGTCAAAGCGGTCGGTTCCGCACTTTGCTATTTTATTGAGCGTTAATATCTCTTTCATCAGCCTCTCCCCCTCAGTTGTTCTTCTCGAACTCCTTCATGAAGTCAACAAGCTGCTCGACTCCCTCGACCGGCATGGCGTTGTAGATAGACGCGCGCATTCCGCCGACCGAACGGTGCCCCTTGAGGTTGACAAATCCCGCCTCTGCCGCCTCGGAGACAAACTTCGCGTTGAGCTCATCGCTCTCGGTGACAAAAGTCACATTCATCAGCGAGCGGTCGCAGTGCCTGACGGGGTTCGAGAACATCTTGCTCGAATCGATGAAATCGTAGAGAATCTTTGCCTTCGCTTCGTTTCTCTTCTTCATCTCCTCAAGTCCGCCGAGCTTTTCTATCCACTCGAGCACTAATTTGCACATATATATCGACCAGCAGGGCGGCGTGTTATACATCGAGTCGTTGTCCGCCATATTCTTGTAGTCGAGCATCGCAGGTGTGATGTCGCGCGCCTTGCCGATAAGATCCTTGCGCACTATAACAATAGTCAGTCCTGCGGGGGCGACATTCTTCTGCGCGCCGCCGTAGACGATACCGAACTTCGAGACATCGAGCGGCTCCGAGAGGAAGCACGACGAGACATCCGCAACGAGCGGCACATCGCCTGTGTCGGGGATATACGGGAACTTCGTGCCGTAAATCGTGTTGTTCAGGCATATATAGGCATAGTCCGCCTCGGGATCAAAATCCTCGCGGGTGACCTCGGGAATATAAGAGAAAGTCTTATCCTTCGAGGACGCGACAACTCTGATATCGCCGTATTTGCAGGCTTCTTTATATGCCTTGGTCGAGAACTGACCGGTGAGCATATAATCAGCCTTTCCGCTGCCGTTCAAAAGATTGAGCGGAATCGCGGCGAACTGGGTCGAAGCTCCTCCCTGGAGGAACAGTATATCATAATTATCGGGCACTGAAAGTACCGATCTGAACAGATTCTGCGCCTCGTCCATGATTCCCTCAAAGACCTTCGAGCGGTGCGACATCTCCATAACGGACTGACCGCTTCCGTGATAGTCCATTATCTCCGCAGCTGCGCGGCTGAGAACGCTCTCGGGCAGCATCGAGGGACCTGCTGAAAAATTGAATACTCTTGCCATCTTGGTTTACCTCCTTTTCCGGCGCGCAATTTAAAATTATTCCGCGCCAAAGCCGATAAAAATACCGGCTTTTTACCATTATATAGCATAGTAAAAAGATAAGTCAATAAAATCGGAGCTTTACTGTTGAAAAATATGGCTTCCAAATGTATAATTAATATGACAGAAAAATCCATCAGATAACGAGGTATTTTCAAAATGTCAGCTCAGCAGAAAAAGAAGAAGAAAAACAATTCGAGACTTTACATTCTCATCGCGGCTGTATTACTGCTCATCGTAATGATCGTCCTGATTGCCGTCAAATGCTCCGGCGGCAAGAAAAATCCGGACTCGGACAGTACGAGCGGCGAATCCGCATCACAGTCACTCGAAGCGGCGGACATCGACCCGCTGACCGGGCTCTCCGGCTTCAAGGCACAGGGCAAACGCCCGATAGCGATAGTTGTCAACAACTCAAAGCCCGCTCGCCCGCAGTGGGGTCTCTGCACCCCCGACATCGTGTTTGAGGGCGTGACCGAGGCGGGCATAACGAGAATGCTCTGGCTCTATTCCGATATAAACAAGATTCCCGACAAGGTCGGCTCGCTCAGAAGCGCAAGGCACGACTTCGTCGAGATATCCGAGGGACTTGATGCAATATTTGTCCACTGGGGCGGCAGCAAATACGCCTATTCGGCGATAAGCGAGCGCAATGTTGACGACCTCGACGGACGTTCATATCTCGGCAAATATTTCTTCCGCGACAAGGAGCGCACGAATGTAGCCATCGAGCACCGCGGATACACGACCCGCGAGGCAATAGACAAGGGTCTTACGAAGCTCGACATCCGCCGCGATATCAAATCCGGCTATCAGAATCCCTTTGCGTTTGTTTCCGAGAACTCGCCGCGCACTCCCGCCGGCGGCGCATGCTCGAGAATAGACATAGTTTTCTCGTCATACTGCAACCATTCATTTACTTATTCGGCGCAGGACGGGCTCTATCTCAACGACATCAACGGCGCGCCGATGACCGATGCGGACGGCAAGCAGATGGCGGTCAAAAATGTCATCATTCTCTACTGCCCGGTCTCGCTCATGGGCGACTCCTCCGGCTGCGTTGACATGGATCTGACTGGCGGCAGCGGCGTTTATCTCTCGAACGGCGCATATGAGAACATAACCTGGAAAAAGGGCGGTCCGGACGATATGCTCACCCTCTATTCGTCTGATGGCACCGAGCTCAAGCTCAACCCCGGTCAGAGCTACATCGGTCTTGTCCCCACCGACAAGCAGGCAAGCACAGTCATAGCATAAAATCAAATATAAACTCAAACGCCGCCGGCACAGCATAAAAGCTTACCGGCGGCGTTTTATTTGCGCTTGAAATATATAATACAGCACTGCACAGTGCACGATTTATGTTCACACAAGATAGTGCTTTTTCGTGTCGTGGTAGAGCTGGGTTATATCCTGGAGCACCTCGGTATGGGCGAAGCTCTTGTGATAGACTATATTCGTCTCGCGCGCCATGCTGAGGTTTTCTATCGGAACTATCGTCAGCTTCTTTTTGCGGACTTCTCTGAGGCACACGCTCTTTGCAAGGATAGACACGCCGAAGTCTTTTTGCACAAGGTCTTTTATCGTCGTGACGTTATCGACTTCGAGGATAACATTGAAGTCGTCTATCGACTCGTTGTGGCTCTCGAGCGTTGCTTCAAACAGCATTCGCGTTGCCGAGGTCGGCAGACGCAGGATAAGCCTCTCGCGGCGCAGCTCATTCAGAGTTATCATCGAGTGCTTTGCGAGCGGATTGTTGTTCGACATGATGCACACGAGATAGTCCGTATCTATCATGACGGAATTGAGCGACGGATTCGACACTTTTCCGTCCGTTATTGCGAGATCGATCTCAAAATTGTCGAGCATATCATAAAGATTTTTTATAGTATCTGTAAAAACAGTAATGCTTACATTTGGATATTCGTTGCCGTAACGGGCGAGAACCTCGGTTGCAAATGTGCTTTCGGAGGTGTGGGTCAGACCTATGCGCAGCTTCTTTATGTTGCGCTTGGAGTCCGCTATCTCCATGTGCATCTTCTGATCCATCGAAGTCAGAATACGCGCGTAGCGAACCGCAATCTCCCCTTCCTGCGTCAATGTCAGCTCGCCTTTCTTGCGGTTGAACAGCTTCGCGCCGAGGGATTGTTCGAGCTGGCTTATCTGATGGCTGACCGCGGGCTGGGTCAGAGAGAGAGCTTCCGCCGCCCTTGTGAAATTTTTCTGCTCCGCAACTGCTATCAAAGTTTCGGTTTTATTGTCTAACATATCCTCACCATAAAAAAAGTTTTTGAAAATCAAAATTAAAATAATTTGATTTTATTACAGGTTGAGTATATCATATTATATAGTAAATCACAAGAGATATTAAAAAAACAAATTTGCAAAATTTATCGGTCGCCGGACGGAAAAGCTCTCCCGGCGGTTGCTTTTTTTACTCTCTGAAAGGAAACGAGGAATAAGGGAAATTGATTAACTCACTCTACAAGACCTTCAACATCACCTCCCCTGTCGCAGGAATCATCATCTCGATAGCCCTCATGCTGATAACGGGCTTTGCGATGACGCGCATCACGAAGAGACTCCGACTGCCGAATGTCACGGCGTACATACTCTCCGGCGTCCTGCTCGGACCGTATGCATTGAATCTCGTGCCGCAGGACATCGTTGAGGGCATGGACTTTCTGAATGACATCGCCCTCGCGTTTATCGCGTTCAGCACCGGCGAGTTCTTCCGCTTTTCGACTCTCAAAAAGAACGGCGGAAAGGTCGTTGTGATAACCGTGCTCGAAGCGTGCCTCGCGTCGGTGATCGTTTTCATCGTGTCGTTCTTCATTCTCGGGCTGGATATCAACTTTTCGCTCGTGCTCGGCGCGCTCGCCTCGGCAACCGCGCCCGCGTCAACGGTCATGACGATACGCCAGACCCACGCAAAGGGCGACTTTGTTGACACCCTGCTCCAGGTCGTTGCGCTCGACGATGTTGTCGGACTCGTCGCATACAGCGCCGCGATATCCGTAGCGCTCGCGAACGCATCGGGTCATTTCAGCGCGGGCAGCGTATTGAAGCCCATCGGACTCAACCTTCTCGTGTTCGCTATAGGCTGCCTGTTCGGACTGATATTGAAGCTCCTGCTTCAGAAGCGTTCGACGGACAACAGACTGATAGTCTCCGTCGCGCTGCTGTTCTCGTTCTGCGGAATATGCACCCTGCTCGATGTCTCGCCGCTTCTCGGCTGCATGGCGATGGGCATGGTCTACATCAACCTTTCGGACGATGAGCGGCTGTTCAAGCAGCTCAACTATTTCAGCCCGCCGATACTCCTGCTGTTCTTCGTGCGTTCGGGACTCAACTTCAATCTCAGCGCGCTCTTCGACAGCTCGTCGTCAATCGGCCGCGTGCCGCTGATAGTTGTCGGCGTGTGCTACTTCTTCACGCGAATCATCGGCAAATACGCCGGCGCATTCCTCGGCTGTCTCATAACAAAGAAAAACCGCCTCGTCCGCAACTACCTCGGCCTCGCGCTTATCCCGCAGGCGGGCGTTGCGATAGGTCTCGCCGCGATGGGCGCGCGAACGCTCGGCGGCGCGTCCGGCAGTGCGCTTGAAACGATAATACTCGCGTCGAGCGTCCTGTATGAGCTCATAGGCCCCGGCTGCGCGAAGCTCTCGCTCTACCTCTCGAAGTCATACTCCAACAAGCTCGAAGACATAGTCGAAATCGCGGAGGACGGACATCAGAAGAGTAAGGTCGAGCTGCTCATAGAACGCATCCAGGCGATACAAAACGACCTGCCCAAGCACGAGAACCCCTACTACGAAGACGAGCAGGCATTCTCCGAAGCCGCAGACGAGCAGTATCTGCTCGCGGGCATGAGTATGGACAGAAGCAGAAAGAACAGGAGGAGAAGAAGATGAACGGAATAACCGCATTCGCCCTCTCGGACCCTATCGCCCGTCTGCTCGGCGAATGGTCAATGGAACTCAACACATATTCGATAATACTCAGGATAGCGGTGGCTGTCATATTCGCGTCGGTCATAGGCTGCGAGCGTTCGAGCAAGCGTCACTCGGCAGGACTGCGCACCTTCGTGCTCATCTCCTTTGCCTCGACCGTTTCGATGATACTCGACATATATCTCATGACGAGCTACTCGTTCAGCGTGCCCGTGCTCTCGGCAGCGACGATAATCGGCACCGCGATGGTCAGCGGAAACTCGATACTGTTCAGCTCCCGCAATCAGATAAAGGGACTGACGACCTCCGCCGGACTCTGGGCTTGCGGAATCCTCGGATTCATAATCGGCGCGGGACTCTATACCGTGACTGTTATAGTCTATGTTTTCCTGCTCTGCATCCTCGCCTGCTTCCCGTCGCTTGAGATATACCTCAAGAACCGCTCGAACCACTTTGAGATCCACCTCGAGCTCAAGAGCAGCGAATATCTTCAGGACTTCGTCGCGGTCATCCGCCGCCTCGGGCTGAGAATAGATGACATCGAATCGAACCTCGCATATGTCGGCTCGGGACTGAGCGTCTATACGATAACGATAACGATAAACAGCGCGGAGCTGAAAAAATACAAGACACACAAAGAGATAATCGAAGCGCTGAGCTCGCTCGAATATATATATCATATTGAAGAGATGAGATAAAAACGCATCAAAACATCCGGTTGAAGTCAAATTCAGCCGGATGTTTTTCTATATTGACAGATTATATCTTTCATGCTATATTTAGCTCAAAATAAGTGACCCGAAAGGAGCTAAAGTATGAAAAGCAAGAAAGTTGCAGTTATTTCAATTTCAGCAGTTATCTTAGCATTGGCGATAATATATCTGATTTTCTTTTCGACTTTGGGACTTCATATATATAACGGCAAAGACGAGATAATATCAGCCGCGCAGAGTTTTAATCGAACGGCTATCGTAACAAAAAGCGGCGATGTGTATATAAACGGCTCTCTCGACGACGCGGCAGACGGCTCGCTCGGCATCGCAAATCCTAAAAGATACCGCAACCTGTATAACTCCGGGCGCGAGCTCAAGTTCGTCAGCCTGTACAACGGACACAATGCCGCATCGGTCTGGCTCTCCCGCGACGGCGGCGCAGTTATCACAAATGACAAAGAGGCATATGTTTTTTCATCAAAGAGCTATAGTACACCCGCAAAATTCGCGGACAACATTCTCTGCGCAAGACCGTCCGGCGAGCGCGTATATCTTCTCACAACCGACGGCAGATTCGGATTTTCTTCGCTTGACGATTCCTCCGCTTTCACCGAGCTGATGAAGTCGGTAAAAAGCTTTGAGCTTACCCCCGAAGGCGATGAAATACTTATAGTAACGACCGACGGCAGGCTATATGTCGCGGATTCTTCCGGCAGCGTCACCGAGTCGGCGG
>DKDF01000056.1:41277-42216 GCA_002451755.1 Ruminococcaceae bacterium UBA6855 | reverse complement strand
TATATATTTATATAAATATATACTTGGGCTGTGAATACTTTGGAAAAGCGACTTGTCATTGCCGGATGCAGGGACTACTTCGACTACTCTCAAGCAAAAGAATATATAGATATGTGTTTGAGAAATATCAGGAATCAATTCACAATAATTATCGTTTCCGGCGGTTGTCGCGGAGCTGATATGTTGGGACTGCGTTATGCCGCAGAGAACAAAATGGATTTTGAAATTTGCAAGGCGGATTGGACTCACTTTGGGCGAGCTGCGGGACCTTTGCGAAACCGTCATATGGCAGAGGTATGTGATTATGTTATTTGCTTCTGGGACGGAAAAAGCAAAGGTACATTTTCAATGATACAAGAGGCAAAAAGACTCAATAAGCCGATACGCATAAAATACATATAATAAACAGGCACCTGCTCTCACAGGTGCCTGTCTTCATCTCCGCTGGTACAACTGACTACAACATGAGCCGATTTTCGGCTCCGGGTTTTTGTCTGCGATTTTTGAAGTGAAATGTCTCGCCTTGCTCAACGTAAAATAATCCCTCGCAAACTCGGGATTGTGAAATATTGCTCCTTCGTCGCAATGTGAAATAAAATCCGTTCCTTCATATGCCGCAGGCATATTTCACATTTGCGAAGCAAATATTTCACATCGAAGATATTTCACTCGTTTTGCAGGAACGAATTTCATTGAAAAAAGCACTTGCAAACGCAAGTGCTTTTTTCCTGGTGGACACGCACGGACTCGAACCGTGGACCTCTTGCGTGTGAAGCAAGCGCTCTAACCAGCTGAGCTACGCGTCCTAAAAAATAAAGATGTCAGAATCCAGACCGAACGAATTTCTGATCTGCCGATTGCGACATCTGTTTGGTGGCTCTGGTGACCCGGACGAGAATCGAACTCGTGTTACCGCCGTGAAAGGGCGGTGTCTTAACC
>DKDF01000056.1:22424-41153 GCA_002451755.1 Ruminococcaceae bacterium UBA6855 | reverse complement strand
CTGAGCTATGCCGCCATATGTGAGCCTCGTCATCCGACAAGGCTTGATTATTATATTATATCGCAAGCGATTTGTCAATATATTTTTTGCAAAGTAGGACAAGATTTTCAAATTTTTCTTGAAATTTATTTCCCGGCTCACCGAAAATGGCGGCAAGCCGGGAAATTATCATTCAAAAAACTCGTGTGTGCCCGCTCCGACTTCGTGCTTTTCTCCGCCGATAATGACCGAAGCGCAGCATCCCTCGGGGACGGTGAAGATATATTTTATCCTGCCGTTCTCGCGTCTCCACTCGCTCGCGACGGTGCCGCGGCGGGTGTCAATCGAAGCCTTGACGAAATCGAGCCGCCTGTCTGTCACGGGGCGGAAGATAATATGCTCGAAGCCCGGGCGATCGGGGTCGGAGTTTATTCCCGCCGCTGCGCCATACATCCAGTCCGCGACTGCGCCGTAGGCATAGTGGTTGAACGAGTTCATGTCGGTGCTCCACATCGTGCCGTCGGGCTTTATGCCATCCCAGTGCTCCCAAACCGTCGTCGCGCCCTTTGAGATTGGATAGAGCCACGAGGGATATTCGCGGCGAAGCAGAAGGTCATATGCCGTCTCGGCGTAGCCGTTGTCGCTGAGCGCATGGAGAAGATACGGCGTGCCGACGAAGCCGGTTTCAAGATGCCCGGCGCGCTTCACAAGCTCGTTTAACTGGTCTGCTGTCGCCGTCCTGTCGTCCGTGATATCAAAACAGAGTGCGAGCACGCAGCCGGTCTGCGTGGCGTTTTTCACTCTTCCGTTTTCCATATATTCGCGCCTGAACGCTGCCGCCGCCTCTGTGGGGATATTCTCATATTCCGAAACATCTCTGCCGAGCGCGTGCGCCGCCTTTATAAACAACTCGGTCGAATATTTATAGTATGCCGTGGCGATGAGATCATCGGGAGTTGAGCCCCTGTAGCTGCCCTCCGGGGAGTCGAGTCCGAGCCAGTCGCCGAAGTGGAATCCGCCGGAGCGTTTTCCGTTTTCGCTGCGCTCGCGCATCCAGTCTATCCACGCTTTCATCGAATCGAACTGGTCTTCGAGCACCTTTTTGTCGCCGTAGGTTCTGTATATTTCCCACGGGCAGATGACCGCCGAGTCGCTCCACGCGCTCGAGCCGCCCATATCGTCAAATATATTCGGTATAACATGCGGCACGCATCCGTCGCGTCCCTGGTCGGCAGCGAGGTCGTGAAGCCACTTTTGGAAGAAACGCTCAACATCGAAGTTGAGGCTCGCCGTGCGGACAAACACCTGCGCGTCGCCCGTCCAGCCGAGTCGCTCGTTTCTCTGCGGGCAGTCGGTCGGGACATCGAGGAAATTGCCCTTCTGACCCCAGATTATATTTTTGAAAAGCTTGTTCACCGTCTCGTCCGAGCACTCGAAATAACCCGTCCTGCGGATATCCGAATGGACGACGATCGCCGTGAAATTCTCTTTTTTTACTTCGTCCGGCCAGTTTTCAAGGCGGATATATCTAAAGCCGAAGAAGGTCAGCGCGCTTTTATATATGTGCTCCCCGCCGTCGCAAATGAACTTTATCTGCGCGTCCGCCGAGCGGTAGTTGGCGTTGTAGAAATTGCCGTTGCGGTCGAGCGTCTCTCCGTGGGAGATTGTCGCCTGCGCGCCGGGAGTGCCTTTTATCCTGAACTCGACATAGCCCGTCATATTCTGCCCGAAGTCAATGACCGTCTCGCCCGCCGGGGTTTTTATTACTTGCAGAGCAGGCATCCGCTCATGCTCGACTATTTTTTCGCCCTCCTGCGGGATAAGCATATCCTTTTCAAGATCGACGCAGATGCAGTGCCTCGCGCTCCCCGCTTTGAAAGTCGCGTCGTAGATATCGCCGTCATATATATTTGTATATCTCAGCTTGCTCTCGCGCGCAGTCCACGAGCTGTCGGTGACGATGCTCTCCGTCGTGCCGTCGGCATAGACAAGAGACAACTCGGCGATGAGCGCCGTATCGCGGTAGCCCAAGAAGTCGCTGCCGTCGCGTTTATTTGCGAGCGCGCGCCAGCCCTGACCGACCGTCACCTCGAGCGAATTCTCGGTCTTCAGCAAATTTGTCACATCGTAGCTCTGCACCTGAAGTCTGTTTGAATAAGAAGTCCAGCCCGGGGCGAGAATAAAATTCCCTATCCGCTCGCCGTTTAGTTTCGCTTCATATACGCCGAGTGCAGTTATTTCCAATATTGCTTTTTCCGCTTTGGCGGTGCACCGAAAGTTTTTCAGATACACCGTACCGCCGCGCAAATTCTTTTCGCACCCTTTTATCCATTCGCTTCCCTCAAGCATATTTTTATCAAATTCCTTTCGCCATGTAATTCATACTTTTTTAAATCCCTGCATACATTTTATATGTGCTTATACCCGAAAGTCAAGTGATTTTGAGCCGTATGTTACAAAATTGTTATAATTTGCAGCGTTGTTTTTCTTGACTTTTTGGTTATTTTAGAGTAAACTGAAAATACTGTGAAACAATTTATTCACAAAATCAAGAAAAAATGTTAAAAGGAGCACAACCAAATGAAGAGAATTCTTGCACTCATCATGGTTCTCGCTATGGTCTTCGCTTTTGCAGCTTGCAATGGCAAGGATGACGGCGCGACCACAACCGATCCCTCCTCCGCAGGCGGAGAGGTCATCGACAACGGCGACGGCTCTACCGTTCCCGCAGACGCTTCCGCAGCTGACAGCACCGACGTAAGCGGCGACGCTTCGACTGAGCCCGCTACCACTCCCGACGGCAAGCCCGTTGACACCACCAAAGCCAATGACAACCAGGGCGGCAACACTCCCGCAGCTGCTAAGACTGTTGCCGAGATAGTCGCTGACTATGTCAAGGCTCGCAAGGCTACCAAGCCCGCACCCGCAGGCAAGCAGACCATGGTTCTCGGCAACGGCGGCAAGATCACCGGCGACGGCGGCGTAGGCGGACTTCTTAAAGTTGCTTCCCCCATCATCAACAACGTTCTTAAGAACAACTCCACCACCACCGACTATGTCCCCGCTTCCAGCCACGCTGACCTCAAGGCAAGCGATGTCAAGTCCGCTAAGGCTATCGTCTCCGCAGACGGCAAGTACACCGACTATATCATCTATGTCAAGGATCAGACTGACGGCCCCAACGGTGACTCCCACAACGGTGGTCCTGTTGCCCGCGGCGTCGGAACCCTCGGCAGCATCGACGAAGCTCTCACCCAGCTCGGCGCAGAGTTCAAGAGCGGCAAAGAGAACGTCAAGCTCACCTACACCAATTCTTACATCATGGCTCGCGTTGATAACAGCACCGGCAAGATCATCAACGGTACTTATCACTATCTCGTTAAGATCAACATCAGCCAGGCTCAGCTTAAGATCAGCTTTGTTACCGCTGATGTTAAGAACCTGTACGGCGAAGTTGACTACACCGTTAAGATCGGCAATAACGCTAACGGCTACAACGGCGCTAAGGGCTAATCCCTGACGCCAAACAAAATCAAGGCTCTCACCCAAACGGGCGGGAGCCTTTTTCATATGCAAAAGCCGCGTTCAAATTAAAACAGAACGCGGCTTTTTATTATTCTGTTTTCATCAGGTCTCTTATTGTTATGCCGTCAAAGTATTCGTTCGTTATCTCCTCGAACCTGCGCCACATCCCGATTGTGCGGCAGCTGTCCGCGCGCTCGCACGGTTCTTCGCATGAGAGACACGCCACAGGAGCGAGGCTGCCCTCGGTCAGGCGCAGGATATCGCCGACAACGCACTGCTTCGGCGGTCTGCCGAGCCTGTATCCGCCGCCTTTGCCGTGGATGCCCTCAACATATCCGTCCTTTACGAGCAGAGCCATTATCTGCTCCATATATTTTTTTGAGATGCCTTGGCGCGCCGCGACATCTTTCATCGGGACAAGACTACCGCTGTGCTCCGCAAGGTCAACGAGCACCCTCAGCGCGTAGCGTCCGCGCGTTGATATCATCATAAATATTCCTCCGTTTCACACTCAGCAGATCTCTCCGCCGCCGATAACTACATCTCCGTCATAGACGACGACCGCCTGACCTTTGGTTATCGCCCGCTGCGGCTCGTCGAATGTTATATGCACTGTGTTTTCGCCCGTGACGCGCACTGTCGCGGGCTGTTCCGCCTGCCTGTATCTGACCCTCGCGCTCGCGCGGAACTCTGCGGGCGAGGTATCAAAGGCGATAAAATTGAAATTCTTCGCGTCTAATTCGCGGCTCATCAGGTCTTCATTGCTGCCGAGCACGACTCGGTTTTCATCGGGCAGCAGGGCGGTCACATATTTTGGCTCGCCCAGCGCTATTCCGAGTCCCTTGCGCTGACCGACGGTGTAGCCGATAAGTCCCCTGTGCTCGCCGAGCACATTGCCGCTTTTGTCAACGAACTCGCCGCGCGGATAGTCTCTGCCTGTAAACGAGCGGATAAACGAGGCGTAATCGCCGTCCGGCACAAAGCAGATATCCTGGCTGTCCGGCTTGTCGGCATTATAAAAGCCGAGCCTGCGCGCAACCTCCCGCGTATGTGTTTTCGTCATGCCGCCCAACGGAAACAGCGTATGCCGCAGCTCGTCCTGCGTCATTGAATAGAGCACATAGCTCTGGTCTTTCGTCGGGTCAACAGCCTTTTTCAGCAGAAATCTGCCGCTTTCTTCCTCGATTCGCGCATAGTGCCCCGTGACAACATATTCGCAGCCGAGCTCTTTCGCGCGGCGATAGAGGCGGTCGAATTTCAGATATCTGTTGCAGTCTATGCATGGATTCGGGGTCGCGCCGCGCTCATAGGCTTCCACAAAACGGCGCATGACCTGCTCTTTGAAATCTGCGGTGAAATTAAACACATAATACGGCATCCCGAGCCTGTAGGCGACGCCGCGCGCATATTCCGTATCTTCGAGCGAACAGCAACTCTTTTCGCGGCTGATCCCTGCGTCCTCGTTATCAAAAAGCTTCATCGTCACGCCGATGCAGTCAAGCCCGCTCTCAATCGCGAGATAGGCGGCGACGGATGAATCCACTCCGCCGCTCATCGCGATGAGCGCCTTGCAGCGCGGGTTATCGGGATTTAAGCTCATATTCTTCCTCTCAAAAAAGCCCGAAAGCCCCGGCAGAAAAGCCGGAGCCTGTGGGAAAATTATTTATCAGTCCTGGAAAAGCGGAGTCGACAGATAGCGGTCGCCTGTGTCGGGCAGGAGCACGACTATCGTCTTGCCCTCGTTCTCCGGGCGCTTTGCAAGCTCTATTGCTGCATAGGCGGCGGCGCCGGAGGATATGCCGACCAGCACGCCCTCGCTCTTGCCGATAAGCTTGCCGGTCTCGAACGCGGCTTCGTTGCTGACCGGGATTATCTCATCATAGACCTTTGTGTCGAGCACATCGGGCACGAAGCCTGCGCCGATGCCCTGTATCTTATGCGGACCCGCAACACCTGTTGAGAGCACTGCTGAGGTCGCCGGCTCAACTGCAACGATTTTTACGCCGGGCTTCTTGTCTTTAAGATACTCGCCGACGCCCGTGATGGTACCGCCGGTGCCGACGCCTGCGACGAAGATATCAACCTCGCCGTCGGTGTCTTCAAAAATCTCGGGACCCGTGGTCTCATAGTGAGCCTTGGGGTTCGAGGGGTTGACAAACTGACCGGGTACAAAGCTATTCGGTATCTCTTTTGCGAGCTCGTCAGCCTTGGCTATCGCGCCCTTCATGCCCTTTTCGCCCTCGGTGAGCACAAGCTCGGCACCGTATGCCTTCATCAGCTGGCGGCGCTCAACGGACATCGTCTCGGGCATAACGATAATTATGCGATATCCGCGCGCGGCGGCGACGGAGGCAAGACCGATACCGGTGTTGCCGGAGGTCGGCTCGATAATAACCGAATCAGGTGTGAGCTTGCCCGCCGCCTCTGCGTCGTCGAGCATCTTTCTGGCGATTCTGTCTTTGACGGAGCCTGCGGGATTGAAATACTCAAGCTTTGCGAGCACTTTTGCCTTGAGTCCGTATTTCTTTTCAATGTGGGTCAGTTCGAGAAGAGGGGTCTTTCCTATAAGCTGGTCTGCTGAGGTATAAATCTTTGACATAATAAATTACTCCTTTGAAGTTAGTTAAGATTTTGAGTTCCGAGGCGAAACAAAAAAGCCGGGGAACTCCGATGAGTCTCCCCGGTCAAAAGCCGTTTTATCGGATCAATTCAACGACCCGCATCCGGAGGACATATCGGAAAAAGACATGGCGGAACACGCGCACTGACAACAGGCGCAGCTACAGCGGTTCATTCGGTTCATGGCGGTCTTTTTCATAACATTCTCTCCTTTCATACGCCTACCTCGGCGGTATGTTGGTTACAATATAGCACACATTGCCTACCCTGTCAATAGGCAAATCAAAAAATTTTTCAAAATCTCAGAGCCACTTCTTCCGGCGGAAGAACAGTATCAGCGCAACGAGCACTACGATACTCACGACAATTATCACAAGATATCCATATTGCCAGCTAAGCTCCGGCATTCCCGAAAAGTTCATGCCGTACCAGCCCGTAAGCAAAGTCAGCGGCAGGAAGATAACGGTAACGACCGTGAAAAGCTTCATCAGATCGTTCTGCTGGATAGACAGCTGCGCCTGATACTCCTCCTGAAGATGCTCGATAACATCGCGCAGGTTCTGCACCGTCTGGAGATAGCGGTCGGTGCGGTTCTTGAGAATGGCGAAGCGCTTCGCCGCAGCGTTCGAGAATACAGAATTGTCATTCGCAGACGCCTCGTCAAAAATCAGGGTCAGCTGCTCATAGTAGCGCTTTATTCTCAGCAGCTCGCGCCGCCAGGCGGACAGCTTTTCGAAAACATCCTTGCCGGACTCGCTCTTGAAAAGATAGACATTTTCATATTCGTCTATTTCATTCTCGAGCTTTGAGAGGCAATCCATATCGCCGTTCAAAAGTCGAACGAAGAATCTGTAGAGCAGCTGCTCGGATTTAAACTCCGGATTCTCCGCCGCGAGCCCGTCCATTATCTTCTTCGCCGTGTCGCCCGCCGCGCCCTCGGTAAAAATTATCAGATTCTCGCGGCTGACATAGGCGAGCATTTTATAATCCTCGGTGCGCTCGCTGTGGACATCGTACCAGTCAAAGGCGAGGAAATCGAACTTTTCGAAGCTTTCGAAGCTCTCTATCTCGCCCTCGCGGACATATTCAAAAACCGACGGCTCCATATACTGCGCCGCCTTTGCCATATGTTCAAACGGAAGAACAAGCTGCATGATAAAACCTCTTTCAATGTGTATTGATTATCTTTTCAAGTATGTCTTTATCCGCCGGGCAGAAGGCATAGTTTTTTATCTCCTGCGGAGTTATCCATTCGAGTCCGCAGTGTTCGAGCAGCTGAGGCGTGCCCTCGGCTATTTTTGCGTTGAACACGACGAGGTGGACATATATATCTGGATACTGATGGTAGACGTCGCAGAATTCGTCGCCGACTTCCACTGTTATACCGAGCTCCTCGCGGCATTCGCGAATGAGTGCCTGCTGATGCGTCTCGCCCGGTTCGAGCTTTCCGCCGACAAACTCCCACAAAAGAGCGTTGCCCTTGTTCGCGGGGCGGCGGCATATCATGAATCTGTCGCCCTGCCAGATGAGGGCGGCGGCAACCTGAGTCGTTTTCATATTTTTCTCCTTTTTTATTTATCTGCCGGTCTGCGTATGAAAAGCAGTCGATGTCAGCATAAGCACTCCATGTTTCTCGGGAAATCGATATGATAATTATATCACACAAACGTCTGTTATAAAAGAGCGTTTTCTTTGTGTTTATCGTCATTGACACCGGAAGATTAAATCGGTATAATTTAATCATAACACACAAGGAGCTGTAAATATTATGGAAAAGAAGTACGCAATTCTTGTCGTTGATATGCTCAACGACTTCGTCACCGGCGCGCTCAAATGCGACAGAGGTCTTGCGATAGTCCCCAAGACCGCAGAGCTGCTCAACGGCGCAAGGGAGAAGAACATACCGGTCATCTTCTGCAACGACGCTCATCTCAAGGGCATTGACCACGAGCTCAAGCTCTGGGGCGACCACGCGATAGCGGGTACCGAGGGCGCGAAAGTCATTCCCGAGCTCGGACTCTGCGAGAGCGACTATGTCGTTCCCAAGAGACGCTACAGCGGTTTCTTCCACACCGACCTTGACCTCCTGCTCCAGGAGCTCGGAGTCAACACCGTTGTTGTGACCGGACTGCACACCCACATGTGCGTGCGCCACACCTCCGCCGACGCTTATCAGCTCGGCTACGACATTGTTGTTATCAAAGACGCAACGAACTCCTTCACCGCCGAGGACTATGAGTACGGTCTAAAGTATCTCAAGGACACCTACGGCGCAGAGATCACCGACACAGATACTTTCCTCGCATCGGTCTGATAAAAAAAGTGAATTCAGCCTTCCGCGTGGACTCGGCGGAAGGCTGAAATTATATCATTGCGCGAAACGGAGGACAACGCATGGACAAGACACGCTATATCGCGCTAACCGACATCAACCCGAAGCACCTGCCTTGGACGGAAAAAGATGATATTCAAAGTCTTATACGCCTGCTGCTTTATTCAAACGAGATAGATATCGAGGGCATTATACTCTGCAGCTCCTGTTTTCTGAAAAAAGGCGGCGGAAAAGGTGCTCTCAAAATTGTCAACAAGCTCGTTGATGCTTACGGCGAAGTGAAGCCTAATCTTGATATTCACGCCCACGGATATCCTGAAGCCGACGAGCTGAGGCAGCGTGTGCATATGGGGATCCCCGCATTCGGGCACTCACAGGGGAACGGATTTGCCGAGGAAAAATACTCCGACAACGACGGCGTCCGCTGTATAATCGACGCTCTTCGCTCACCCGATCCGCGACCGCTGTGGATAGGGATCTGGAGCGGAGCCAATACCCTCGCGCAGGCTCTTTGGCAGATACGAAAAAATTGCAGCGCGGAGGAAGAAACGAAGCTTATTTCAAAGCTGAGGATACACTCAATTTCCGATCAGGACATGAGCGGAAAATGGATACGCCGCAATTTTCCGTCACTGTTTTATATCGTCACCCCATCAAACGGAACCATACTTGGCATAAAGGAATACTGCAAAGCGGTCTGGCCGGGAATCTCCGCAGACAGGAACCAACACGGCAGCGAGGACGGCATCAGCGGAGGCGGTTTTTCCGGCGCGGATACCGCTTTTATTGAAGAAAAATGGCTGGACGAGCACATAAGAAAAGGTCCGCTTGGCTCGCTCTATCCCAAGACGGTATTTATTGCAGAGGGAGACACTCCGGCATTTCTCGGCTTGATACCAAACGGGCTTAACGACCCCGAGCACCCGGAATACGGCGGTTGGAGCGGTCGATATCAGAATATCGTTTCGCCCGAGGGCAGCCGGATATTCTCCGGAGCAGCCGACTCGGTAAACGGTATCGACGGAAAGATACACAAAAGCCCGCAGGCGAGTCTGTGGCGTTGGCGCAGGGATTTTCAGCTTGATTTTGCCGCGAGAATAAATTGGAGCATAAACGGCATTTACGAAAACTGCTCCCATGCGCCGATAATCGCGACAGATATCTCACAAAAGGACGGAATAATCACAATTGACGCGTCCCGCTGTTCAAGCCCGGACGGAGAATCAGTCAGATACTGCTGGATGTGGTACCCGGAAGCCGGAACAGCTTCGGAGTTTCCGAAAATAGATGAAAACGCAGAAAAAATCAGTTTTTCATTGAGCAAGCCCGGAACATATCATTTGATTTTAAGAGTCTCGGACAGCCGCGAAACCGGGATATGCAGCTACAAAAGATTTATTTTCAAATCCAATTAAAAAGCAAAGCCGCCGTGCATATCCTGCACGGCGGTTTGTTTTATCTGAGTATTCTGCCGACTGCGTCTATCTCGTCCGAAGTGAGTCCTGCAGAGAGGAAATAGTCCTCGACCGAGCCGTAGCGGCGCGAAAGATATTCAAACACGGCGGTTATGTTTTCCGACGGGGAGCCGAGATGCGCCATGTCGCTCTCATGGACAAGCCCGGTTTTTCTCTCCATCTCGCGGCGGTAAAACGGCTCGAGATAAGTCGAGGAGATGCGGTAATCCGCGACGATATCCTCAAAATATACACCTGTTAAATGCAGTATCAGCGCAGCGGTTATGCCGGTTCTGTCCTTGCCGAGGAAGCAGTGGAACATCGACGGCGCGTCGACGCGAGACAGCGCGGAGAACAGACGCGCATAGTTGCCCTTGCACTCGTTGAGACTCGTGACATACACCTCCGGCATCGACATCTCCATGTGCGGCGACGCTGGGTTAATTTCAAGCAGGGAGAAGTGGTAGTAATTTACGCCCGGATAATCGGCGAACTCCGACGGCATGGATATCGCCTCGGAATCGCCGCGCAGGTCGAAAACATTCTTTATCCCGTATTCGCGGAAGAACTCCATATCGCTCGGCGTGGACGCGCGCGGTCTGCCGCAGCGCAGCAGCCTGCCGTATTTCGTGAAGCCGCCGCCCTTTATCGGATATCCGCCGAGGTCGCGGCAGTTCTGTATGTTTTCAAGAGGCATGTGTCTGAAGCTTTCCATAGTCAGTCCTCCTCATAGATTCTATATCTATTTTAATGCATTTTCACATAATTTTCAACCGTGAAAACGCAGAAACGGACCGAAAAGCCTCAATTATTTTTCCTGTTATATATTATTATGAAAATAATACAGCGTTGCGGTCTGCGAATCGAAGAAGTAGACATTGTAGCTGTCGTACTTTGAATAGACGCCGTCGCCTATCGCCTCTCCATCGCGGTCGCTGATATAGAGATAGTCGCTCTCGTCGATATCGGCGCGCGAAAAATGATAGTTCTCAAAAAGCGTGTTGTCATCATCATCGCGCGTGACATTGACCCAGTTCTCGAAATTGTCGATATATCCGAGCAGTTCATTCTTGCTCTCGGCGGTCACGGGCTTGAAATATTCGCTATCTTCGAGCTTCGCGCCGGGGAAAGTGTAGATTCCGTAGTCAGTTGAATCGCCGAAGCCGCTGACGCTGTATCTCTGCACCGACATCGCCCTGCCGAGCGAGGCTATGACCGGATCCTTGCTCTTGAATGTGCAGGCGGAGAGCGAAAGCACAAGCAGGCACATTGCCGATATAATATAAGCTATTTTTCGTGTTCTCATTTTTCTTCGCTCTCCCCCGGAACATATTCGAGCAGATCGCCCGGCTGGCAATCGAGAATCTCGCAGAGGGAATCGAGAGTCGAAAATCTAAACGCCTTTGCCTTGTGGTTCTTGAAGTTTGAGACATTCGCCATCGTCATGCCGAGCCTGTCGGCAAGCTCGGTGAGCGACATTTTTCTTTTTGCCATCATAACATCCAGATTTATAACTATCATGCCGTCACCCCGCCGTCAAAATATCTCGTCGTTTTCTTCTTTAATGACCGCCGCGCGCTTGAACACGCCGCCCATCGCGAACGCGAGAACTCCCGCGACAATGCAGACGAACACAAACACGAAAACCGGCAGATAGTAGAGCCCCATAAGCTCATATACGCCGAGCATCGAGCAGAGCACCGCCTGGTCAACGGCGAACACGAGCAGTTCAACGAAGGCGCAAATGCCGATATTGCGAAACTTCTTCGCCGTACCGAGTGAAAACGCCTTGTCCGTAAAAATCCGCGAGCAGATGAGCTTGAGTTCTATAAGCGCCGCCATATAAGGCACGGCGCAGGCATAGACCGAAGCGGTGGTCAGAATCCATGTGTAGGGCGGCAGCGCCGAAAATTCGCCCGCTTTTATAACCGCGGCAATAATAAACGGCGTGCCGAGAAGCGCGAGCACGGTCAGCGCGATGCCGATAATAACAAGTCCGTTGAGGATGATTTTTTCTGTTTTTGTTTTCTTGATGTCTGTCATTTTACATACCCCTTTTCTTTGGTTTGCGAGGCTATTGTAGCACGGCGTTTTAAGATTGTCAATAAATATTTATCGTTATTCTTTAAATTTTTACTGTTTTTCTGAGCTAAAATGCAAAAAATGCTCCCCTCGCCGTTTGGTTCGGGGAGCGTTTTTATAAATTGAATTACAGGAATCTTACGAGAATACCCGCGAGCAGGACGGAGACTATCGTCACGCAGACGAAGCCCGCGACGAGCATCTTGGGCATGATCTCGGCAGTGATGTTGTCTCTCTCGTCGCCCTCTTCGGTGTTTATGTTGATAGCCTCGGTGGTTATCAGCATATTGATCGGGAAGCCGGAAAAGGCGTTGAGGACTATCGCATAGCACATGAAGAACGACTGCTTGAATATCTTGCTTGCAAGCAGAGCCATAAGACCCATTGCGACGGTCGCGAAAGCGACAAGCGCGGCGGCGATGCCGACAACGGACGCGATACCGTCCGTACCGGAGCTTGCGAGAGTCTTGAACAGACCCATCATGAGCGCAGTCATAACGAAGCCGTAGGAGCTCGCCTCATGGAGGGCGTCGGTCTCAACGAGCTTGAGCTCGTGAGCGGCGAAGCCGAGCAGCAGGCAGACGACATACATCGGAATATAGCCCTTTGTGGCATAGTCGATCCAGTAAGCCGCAAGAGTGATAAGCGCGAGCTTGAGCAGTATAATAGTAGTGCTTGTAGCCCTCTTCTTTTCGTCCTTTTTGTCTTCAGAGGCGGCTGTTGTCGCTTTGAACTCGCCGTTTCTGTAGAGCTTCGTGAGTCTCTTTGTCTCCTTCTTCAGGCAGAACGAGGTCAGCGGGTAGCCGACAAGTCCCTGAAGGGAGAGGCAGACTATTGCGACAAGGGCGGCGGAGGTCTTGCCCGCCTCATTAGCGGCGCTCGACATCATTGCGGTCGCTATTGCGCCGCCGGCGAGCGGAGGAGCCGCGGCAATCGCGTTATCGAAGCCGAAGAGCGCGGTGCCGAGGGTCAGGCAGATTATCGCTATCGAAGCGACGCCCATGAGCGAGATTATGACCGTTTTCCACTGCGCCGCCATCTCTTTTCGGCTTATAAGCGTGCCGAGATGGGTGACGAGCAGACCGCAGGCGACTTTGAACAGCGCGTCTGACACGCCCGCGTCGTCTATAATGGTCTTAGGGAAAAGCCCGGTCGAAAAGCCGACGAGCATAAGTATCATGATGACAAGCACTGACGGAACCCAGCCCTTTGTCACCTTTGCCAGTATCTCCGAAATAGCGAAAACCAGCAGCAGCGCGGTGAACGCGCCGAAAGTTGAAACAATTATCGGACTCATTTTACATCTATCCCCTCATTAAAACGGTATTAAAGGAACTTGTCGAGCTCGCGCTCAACGTTCTCATATTTCTTGACCTTGGGCTCGCGGATAAGGTGTCCCCTCGCCATGACCATCTTCACATTGCGAAGAGTCTTGAGATCGTCGATCGGGTTCGCATCTGTTACGATAAGATCGGCGCACTTGCCGGGCTCGACGGTGCCGGTGATATCATCAATATGCGCTATCTCGGCGTTTCTCTTCGTTGCGGTGTAGAGTGCGAACTTATTCGACACGCCGCAGTACTTGTGGAAATAGACAAGCTCTCTCCACATATCGTAGTGAGTGATGAACGGGCAGCCGGTGTCGGTTCCGAGACCGACGGGGATGCCGTTTGCAAGGCACTTCTCGGAGCAGTCGATTATGCCCTCAAAGACGACCTCGCCGTTGAACTGCGAAAGCTCGGTAGCGTGGCTGACGGAGCGATCGAACAGAGCATAGGGAAGCGCGGGAGAAAGGGTTGTTATGAGCGCAGCGTGCTTCTCCTTGAAGAGCGAGATTATCTCGTCATCCGCCTTCGCGCCGTGCTCGATGGTGTCGACGCCGTTTTCAAGCGCAACGCGCACACCCTCGGGGCTCTCGACATGGGCGGCGACCATAAGTCCGCGCTTGTGCGCCTCGTCGCACGCCGCCTTGACATACTCGGGGGGCATCTTCAGCACGCCGGGCTCGCCCTTGACCTTTGCGTCAAGCACGCCGCCGGTTATCATGAGCTTTATCAGATCCGGCTTATCTTCTGCAATCTTTGCGACGAAGTCTCTCGCCTGCTCCGCGCTCTCGGCGACATAGGCGAGCGAACCCGCCATGTGTCCGTCCGGGACGGAGACTGCCATGTTAGCCGCGAGTATTCTCGGGCCGACGGTCTTTCCGGCGTTTATATCGTCGCGGATGCTCGAATCGGCGTTTTCAACTCCGCCGACGGTTCTGATGGTCGTAACGCCGCTGTTGAGCTGCATCTGAGCCGCGCTGCGGCAGACAGCCTTGATTATCTTGCGGAAGAAGTTGTTGCTCGTCATAATTTTGACAAGCTTCTTCGGGTCGGATTCTTTCTTCTTCGGCTTTCCGCTCGAGGGAAGATGGATATGCATATTGATAAGACCGGGCATTATGTACTTTCCGCCGAGGTCTATCTTCTCATATCCGGAGATATCCGCGCCCGCGTCAGCTATGGCGGTTATCTTCTCGCCGTCGACAAGAATAATCTTGCCGGACTGGGGCTCCATATCCTGAGTGCCGTCGAGAATAACGCCGTTTACGAATGCGTATTTCATTTCCGTTTCCTCCTTGAAATTACCTGCATTTTCTCCGCCCTGTCGGCGAATCGCCGAGGCGGATATTCATGCGGGAGTTATGTTTAGATTATAAAGCCTGCGCTCTGATTTTGCAAGCTTTTTCCGTTTAAATCGCTGATAGTTTTCGATTTTTGTCACCCGTGAACAGAGAATCGGATATTTTAGCAAAATATTATGTTATCGTCATATAAAAAACCGCCGCATCCGAAGACACGGCGGCATTTTGTTATGTTTTCTCTTACTGGATGAATCCGGCGACGGTGAGCATATACTCGCCGATCTGAGCGCCGAACTCGGGTGCGCCTTCCATGATAAGCTTGCCCTTCTTCGCGGAGTCAAGCATATCGTCAAGACCGAGCAGGATGCCCAGCGCGCTGTCGAGAGAATCGAAGCGGAGGGTGAAGAAAGGCATAGCTCTCTTATAAACGCCTCTGCCGGCTCTCGATTTGCCCGCCTTTATGCGCAGATAAGCCGAAAGCTCATCGTGGCCGTTGACAGCCCACGCATAGACACGGTCGGGGCTCTTGAGCGCCCACTCGTGAACATCGGGATGACCGAGCTTGTTGAGCTGGCTGATGCCGCTCGAAAGCAGATAGAAGTAGCACTTGACGAGCAGAGCTTTGGTGTCCTCGTCCTCCGGGATGCCCTTTGCGGTAAGCAGAGAGGACATCTTCAGAAGCACTGCCATGAACGAGGCGAACAGGCCGGGATGCTTCGCAATACCCTTCATCTTGGGCAGGGTCGCAAGGCTTATCTTGCCCTTGAAAAATGCGTTCATCGCCTCGATGCTCTTGAACTCAAGCTCGATGTGGGGAGCGGTGTCCACCTTGTCGTTGTGAACGATACACTCGCCGCAGTTGACTACGAAATGGGTAGCCACCTTGCCGTCCGGGCTGTCGGGATCGAGAGCACTGACCTGCATAACGCCGTGCGCGTGCTCAAACTTCTTTGCAAGCGAGGGAACGTCGTTTGCAATCACCTTGATGAGCGGAAGGACAGCGTTGAGAAAAAGTTTATTAGTAAAAATCTCATCTCTTGATGCCATATAATCATTCCTTTCCTTATCGGGATACGGGCGAAGCTATTACACCTCGTCGTCCCAATCGTCATCAAGCTCGAAGTCCTTGCCCATGACCTCACGGACAGCGTCAACGATACCGTTGGAGTCGATACCGAGCATGGACATGATGTCCTCATGCAGTCCGATGGGAGCAAACTTATCCTGGATACCGAGCTGCTTGAATGCGCAGCCCTTACCGGACTCAACAACAACCTCTGCAACCGCGCTGCCGAGACCGCCGATGACATTGTGATCCTCAACGGTGATTATGCGGCGAGTCTCCATAACAGCCTTGAGGATAGCCTCGCGGTCGATGGGCTTGATGGTGTGCATATCGAGAACTCTGACTTTAAGACCGTCCGAATTCTCAAGGAAGTTAGCCGCCTGGAGAGCCTGGAATGCGCAGGAGCCGCAAGCGATAACGGTGATGTCGGTGCCCTCTTTAAGAGTGACTGCCTTGCCGAGCTCGAAGCCGTAATCGGTGTCCTTATAGAGGACGCGGTCGAAGCCTCTGTTGATTCTGATATAGAACGGACCGGGGGTCTCATATGCCGCACGGACTGCGTTGACAGTCTCCATACCGTCTGCGGGGCAGATAACGGTGAGGTTGGGCATAGCACGGGTAACTGCGAGATCGCAGATAGCGTGATGGGTCGAGCCTGCCTGACCGAACGAAGTACCCGAATGGGTAGCGATTATTTTAGCGTTGACATTCTGATAGCAGATGTCGGTGTGGAGCTGGTCGGCACTTCTCAGAGAAGCGAAGACCGAGAAGGTCGAAAGGAAAGGAACGAGTCCTGCTCTCGCCATACCTGCGGCGACGCCGAACATGTTCTGCTCTGCGATACCGACGTTGAAGAATCTGTCCGGATAAGCCTCACCGAACATACCGATCTTTGTTGATTTGCCGAGGTCAGCGGTCAGCGCGACAACTTCGGGATGCTCTGCGCCGAGCTCAACAAGGGTCTTGCCGTAATATTCCGCGGTGGAAAGAGCGGTTGATTCAACGGCTGTATAGGTCATTCCGCCTGCCATATTATTCGCCCTCCTTTTCAGCTCTTGCCTTGCGTGCCTCATAGTAGGCGTCAAGGCTGTCTATAGCTTTCTTATACTTCTCTTCGTCAATAGCGCCGTAGTGCCACTGATAGTTATCCTCCATGAAGTTGATGCCGGCGCCCTTTATCGTGTCGGCAATTATCATGACGGGAGAATCGGTCTTGTTCTCAAGAGCGAAGTCGATAGCGTCGCACAGCTCCTTGAAGTTGTGTCCGTCGACTTCCTTGACGATGAAGCCGAAGGAACGCCATTTGTCGGCGAAGGGCTCGAGCTTCATGACATCCTCTGTTCTGCCGTCGATCATGCACTTGTTGCGGTCGACGAAGGAGATCATATTGGAGACCTTAAATGTGGAAGCGGACATAGCGGCTTCCCAGTTTGAACCCTCGTCGCACTCGCCGTCGCCGAGGATGCAGTATGTTTTGTAGTCCTTGCCGAGAACTCTTGCGGCAAGAGCGGTGCCGACGGCTATCGGAAGTCCGTGGCCGAGAGACCCGGTGGAGGCGTCAACGCCGACGACCTTGTTCGAATCGAGGTGGATGCCCATCTTCGAGTTCGTGTGGTTGAAGGTCTTGAGCTGCTCGGGATCGTTCCAGCCGAAATCGACGAGCACGGGAGCGTAGGCTATACCCGCGTGACCCTTACTGAGGATAAGACGGTCTCTGTCCTCCCACTTGGGGTTCTTGACGTCGAGTCTCATGTACTTGTGATAGAGAACGGTAAGCATATCCATGACGCTCATGCCGCCGCCGATATGACCGCTGCCCGCCCAGTAAGTGGTGTCGAGGCAAAGTCTGCGCAGCTCGTGAGCCTTCTTTTCGAGCGCTAACCATTCCTGCTTTGATAATGGCATTTACATTTCCTCCTTACAGAAAACATTTTTATCGTCTGAGTGAATGAACGGGTGCCCCCGCAAATCACAAAGCTTCCGTTTTTTGTCCGGGAATATCCGCCGGATGAAATATATGTCCCGCGCACGGCAAAAATTACTCAAAAGGGCAAAATATCCAAACCCATGAGCGAGCGCGAAACTATTTTTATATATGATAACATAAAAAACCCCGTCTTGTAAAGACAGGACGGGATTTTTTTCATAATTTTATCAGGCAAGCTCGGGGTGATTCTTGCGCAGGGTGTTGAACGCATCCTCAGCAACATCAACGGTGTGAGCTATATCCTCGTCGGTCAGGGACGCGTTGAGGAAATGGTTGTGGTGGCTCGTGATGAATATGCCGCGCTTGACCATCTCTGCGACCCACTCCTGATGGAGCATGAGTGAATCGTCATCCGCAAGGCGCAGATAGAACAGGGACGGCTCGCCGGAGACGACAAGATGGAAGCCGTTGTTTGCGGCGGCAGCCTTGAGACCCTCGCCGACCTTGAGACCCTTCTCGCGGAAGAGGGCGGGAGTGTTGAGCTTCTTCATCTTGTTGATGCAGGCGATACCTGCGGCGAACGGGATAGCGCTGAGCCAGTAGCTGCCGGTGTAGGACAGGCTGCTGATGGAGCTCTTGAGGAACTCCTTGCCGCAGAGGGCGGAGACATTCCAGCCGTTTGCAAGAGCCTTGCAGAAGCAGATAAGGTCTGCCTCGAAGCCGTAGAAGTGGTCACTGCCGGCGAGGTCAAGACGGAAGCCTGCGCGGACATCGTCGACTATAAGGACAATGCCGTTCTTTGTGCAGAGCTCGCGAACCTTCTGCCAGTAACCGTCTGCGGGAAGCTGGTTGTCGAAGAAGTTGCCGTGGAGATAGGGAGTCGAGATAAACGCAGCTATCTCGCCCTCGTTCTCGGCGATAACTCTCTCGAGAGCCGGGATATCGTTCCAATCGATATAGATATTGTTCGCAACGTCCTCTTCGATAACGCCGGGATAGTCGACCTTCTGGGTCCAGGGCGAAATACCGTGATAGAAGCCGTTGATGAAGATTATCTTCTTGCGGTGGGTGTGGGCTCTTGCAGTCATGATAGCGGCGGTGGTAACATCGTTGCCGTTC
>DKDF01000056.1:19207-22410 GCA_002451755.1 Ruminococcaceae bacterium UBA6855 | reverse complement strand
AGCGTTGTAACGTCGTTACCGTTCTTTGCGAAGAAAGCCCAGTCTGCGCAGTTGACGGTATCAACAAGCAGCTCTGCGAACTCGACCGCCTTGTAGGACGGAGAGGTGGTGCAGTTGCACTTCTTTGCCTGCTCGAGAGCGGCGGCGTCAACATCGGGGTCATTGTAACCGAGAACATTGGGGCCGTAAGCGCACATATAGTCGATGAATTTGTTTCCGTCAACATCCCAAAAATAGGAGCCCTGCGCTCTGTCGCCGAAAAGCGGGAACGCGCTGACGGGGATGAAGCAGCCTTCTGCCGGACCGAGGTGGCCGTAAACGCCGGAAGGAATAACCTTTTCGGCTCTTTCGAACATCTCTCTGCTCTTTGTGTAATCGTTAATCTTGAAGCTCATTAAAGTTTCCCTCCCTTATGCCAAGTACAGAGCAACTCTGTCGAGCAGTCTGTTCATATTGTCGATCATCGAGATCATGCCCTTCATGGTGATAGCGCCCATGCCGATGCAGGCAACAGCGTTTATCTTTCCGTCGAAGAGGTCTCTTGCAAGATCCATTGAAGCGAACTCCATCTCGGCGCGCGGATTCTCGCAGCGCTTCTTGATGGTGACGAGGCGGCCGTTCTTCGCGCGGATCGTGACCGCGGGGCCGTCCTTTATGCCGAAGCCTATCTCGCCGTCAACGATATGGGAAGCCGAGAACTGACCTATCTTGTCGTTATTTGCTATCTGGGAGATAGCGACGGCAATGGTATAGAGCATGAGCGTTGTGCTCTGCTCGAAGAAGGTTCTGTCCTCAAGATCCTCGGGCGAGGGACGCATATATTTTGCAAGCAGGTCGGTCAGAGGGGTAAAAGTCTTGAGGAGGAACTTGATGTGCTGAAAGCCCTTTGAGGGGATCGGAGTTACGGTTCCGTCGATAAGACCGTTGAATTTTTCGCAGGAAGAGAAAGGCAGCTTGACGTCGCACTTGCTGACGCCCTGCTCCATCCTGCATCTGCCGTTTTTGAAGGTTATTGTGGCGCTCGGGCCGTCCTTCACTTCAAAGCCGATGGAGATGGGTTTGGTGTTGGTGAGCATTGCGCTCGCCTCCGGAACTATCTCGCAGAGATTCTCCAAAGTTCCCAAGACAGCATAAAGGTTAATGTACGCCATTGTTTTCTGATCAGTCAACCTTCATTCCTCCTTTTTCAATATAGATAAAAATATTCAGAGCCAGTGTCCCGCACCGGTTATCCTCTTGCACTGTATTCTACCACATTCTATGCCGCAAAGTCAATTGCATACCGGAGATACGGCGAAAAATTCACAAAACCGGCTGAGTTTTTGAGGCTTCTCGGCTCAATTTTTCGGCAATTTTCGATAAAACCGTAAATTTTTCGTAATGCTACCGCCGACCCTCCGGATTTATCTTTTCCGAAAAGCAATAATAAAATAATATTTCAGCTCTTATATAAACGCAAAACCGCCGGCCGGCAGATAACTGCCGGCTGACGGTAGATTTCAGATTCTTCTGTCGTTGCGCGATTCGCGCTTTATCAGGCTTATCACTATGACATACATCAGCGCCACGAACGCGATGAATATCACGGTCGAGAGAGTGTTGCCTATCATGGCGCAGGAGTCATAGAACCCGTGCAGAAACACGGCGGAGAGATAAGAGGCGAGGAGATTCATCACCTTTTTGCCCTTGCAGCCGAGGTCAGAGAAGAGCTTGGCACGCCCGTAGAACAGACCCATAAAGACTGCGAATCCCATATGACCGGGTACTGCGAGCACCGCGCGCGGAAGCGCAACGGACAGACCGAAGTTCATGACATACTTTATATTTTCGAACGCGGCGAAGCCCAGCGAGACGGAGACGGCGTAAACTATCCCGTCAAAGCTGTAGTTGAAATTCGGGTTCTTCCATGTCTTGAGCTTCATCAGCAGGAACTTCGTTCCCTCTTCGACGACCGCAACGACTGCGAAGGCAAGAATGATTTTATAATATTTGTCATCCTGGTTTATCTGATCGTTGAGTATCTTCTCGCCGATTATTTCGAGCACTATCGACATCAGAGCCGCGACAACGCCCATGAGTATCAGGGACAGAAGCAGTCCGGGCGGCTCCTCGTCAACCGTATCGTGCTTATAGACATAGCGAAGCAGGAATATCGCGGGCAGAACTGCCGCGAGGATATATATGGCGAATATCGCCGCTGTCGGTAAGACAAAAAACATTTAATCAGCTCCTGTGTTTCAGAGTGTGGCGAACCGCGCGGTCAGCGCGTCGCTGCGCGTGCGCCAAAAGCTGTTTGCAACTATTTTTATTTTGTACTCCGTGCCGGATTTCAGTCCGCCTATGTGCTCGGTAAGAGTCTCGGGCATATCGGAGAGATAGTAGCGCGAAGTTATATTAACATGCTTTTTTATCAGCCCGTCAGAATCTAAAATATAAATATCATAGCTATCCGGGCGTTCTTTTCCGGCCGCCTGAGTGAAGGTTATGTCGCAGCCGTCTGCCGTTATGTTTTCGACTGAAATTTTAGCATTATCAAAATACGGCTTCTCTGCCGTGACATAACGCGCGTCGGTATATTTGAACGAATCTATGTTCCACGGCTCGTCTATCTCCCATGTGTACGGGAAGAAGCGGCTGCCGAGCACATCGTAGGGATATACTCTGACCCTACCCTGCGCGTCCGCCTCGACTATAAGGAACTGCGCGGCGCTGCTGTCCTCGGGCGGAATAGTGCCGTGGGTCTTGTCGAACTCGTCGAGCTCGAAATAGCTCAGCGTGCCCGTGCCGAACGCGCTGAAATGGCGCTGATGCACCGAGCGCGGATCGTTTATCGGCGCGTGGGAATGGCCGGAGAAATCAACTATCTGCGGGTAGTTGATGAGAATATCGGTTATCTCGTCCTCGCCCCAGTTGATGCTGCCGTATACGGTGTCTGTAATATGCGGATGCTGGAAGAAGAATATCGGCTTTTTGCCGTCCCGCTCCGCCGCTTTTTCAAGCTCTGCGGAGACGAACTCACGCTTTTTGTCGTCAAAGTGGCAGCCGCCGGTCGTTGTGACGGCGATGAAATCAAAGCCGTTTATCACCGCGTGGGTGTCGGGAGTAAGACCGAATATCTCATCGAAGCGGCGCAGGGCATTCTCCTCGCCGTCGGTCATATATTCGTGGCTCGCCATGGTCATTATCAGCCTGACATCGGCGGG
>DKDF01000056.1:0-19168 GCA_002451755.1 Ruminococcaceae bacterium UBA6855 | reverse complement strand
CAGACCTGCGTCGAGAATCTTTTTGACCTTGCGCATCTGAATCTCGGACCCGCGCGAAGCAAAGTCGCCGACAATGACGAGCGCGTCAAAGCCGCTGTATCTCTCATCGGACGAGCACATTTTTTTGAGGTCGTCAAGCGCTTTTGCAAGCCGCTGTTCCTCTATACAGTCCTCGTCGTCGATATGTATGTCGCTCATAACCGCGAAGCGCAGCGCGGGAGCAAAGTTTTTATCAAAAGGCATTGTTTTTCTCTCTTTCATCAAAGTATCTTGTCGAACGCTTCAAGCCAGTAGCGGGCTATCAGAGCCGCGCCGTCGGGTGATGGATGGACTCCGTCGGGCGCCCACTGCTCGGGGCAGGTGTCGATAGCGGCGGCGTTGAGCAGACCGTCAAGCGGGATAAACGCATCGGCGTAATCTTTTGCCACTCTGCGCACCGCCTGGATTCTCGGGTCGAGATCTTCGCGCCAGCTCGCGCGCTCTTCGGAAACATGGAGCACAAAGGGTTCCATGATAATTATTTTGATATCCGGGTTTTCGCGCCTCGCATCCTCGAGCAATGAACGGTAGATGCTCTCGAACTCGTCGATTTCGGAAGGCAGGTTACTGTCATATCTGCGCCATGTGTCGTTTATTCCGATGAGCACGGAGAGCACATCGGGATGGAGATCGAGGCAGTCGGTCTGCCAGCGGCCGCGCAGGTCGCTGACCCTGTTTCCGCTGATGCCGAGGTCGAAAAAGTCGATATCAAACTTCGGATTATCCGCGCGGAAATTCGACGCGACGAACAGCGGATAGCCGTTGCCCATGTTGCGGATATTCGAGCGATCCCTGTCCATATCCGTTATGCTGTCGCCCTGAAAGAGCACTCTGAGTTTTTCCATTATATATTCCTCCGACGGCGCAGAGCCGAATGATTCTTTAGATAATTATATATTTATTTCTCATCTCTTGCAACAGTTTGAGACAAATTTCGGTGATGTGTGTATATACAAAATTTCATGCCCGTTTTTGTGATATAATACAAATTGAGGTGTTTATTATGGAAGTCAAAATCTATAATCGGCTCCCGGACGAGGCGAAAGAGATAAGGCTCGAGGTGTTCGTAAAAGAGCAGGGCTTCGAGGAGGAGTTCGACGATATAGACGAAACGGCTGCACATATCGTACTGTTTGACGGCAGTCACCCCGTCGGAGTCTGTCGCATTTTCACAGACCGCGGGAGCGGCAGGGTCATGATAGGCAGAGTCGCAGTCAGAAAGGCTTTTCGCGGCAGAGGGCTCGGTGCGGACATATAAAAGCCGCAGAAGAATACGCCGCAGAAAACGGAGTCAATGAAATATGGATACATTCGCAGGAACAGGCAGCCGGATTCTACTTAGCGCTCGGCTACGAGGACACCGGGATCCACGATGTTGAAGAGGGCTGTCCGCATATATTAATGAAAAAAGCATTATAAATTATCCACAAAGAGCATCTGCTAACTTGCTTGACTTTTGTGCGAATCGGATGTAAAATAGCTATACCAAAATTTCGGAGGAATATGCGATGAACAAAAAACTGATGAGGATAATCAGCGCGGTCAAGGCAATCTGCCTGCTCGCCTGCATGATAGTCCCCGCCGCCTCCGCCATGCCTCAGGAGAGCGCAGACGGATCGATAAAGCGCATCAGCGTTGTTATCAACGGCGACGCAAAAACAAGACGCGGCATCTGCTGGTACACGACCGAGAAATGCGGCAGCGATGTTGAAGTTATGCCCCTTGCAGAATACAACGGCAGCTTTGACGGCGCGCTCAAATTTTCCGGCACCTGCACGAAGTGGAAAGAGAACTACTGCCACAAGGTGCTCGCCGAAAATCTTGAGCCCGGCACAAAGTATATCTACAGAGTCGGCGACGCTTCGACCGGCATCTGGAGCAACAACGGCACATTTGAAACCGCCTGCGACGGCGAAGAGCCGTTTTCGTTCATAGCCCTTGCCGATGTTCAGGCGGGCAACGAAATAAACTTCACAAAGAGCGGCGCCGTTCAGCGCACCGCGATGCAGGTCTGCCCCGACGCGAAGTTCCTCATGAACGCGGGCGACTTCGTCAACGACTGCAACGATCAGGAGTGGGACTGGTTCTATGAGAAGAACTGCGACACACTCATGAACATCACCATGGCGCCGACCGCCGGCAATCACGAAGGCAACCTGCGCTGGGGCTGGTTCGACAATATGTTCAACCTCGACAAGAGCGCAGGCTGGAATCATATCACCGGCGTCTACTATTCGTTCGACTACTCGAACGCGCATATCGCCGTGCTCAATACAAACGATATGTATCCCATCAGCGAGGAGCAGATAAACTGGCTTCAGAACGACATGAACTCTTCCGACGCTCAGTGGAAGATAATCCTCATGCACCGCGCCTGCTACTCTGCGGGCAAGAACATCAACAAACCCGACACCGTCATCATGCGCAAGCGCCTGCTTCCTATTATAGACAGCCTTGACATCGACGTTGTCATAAACGGCCACGACCACATGTATCTTCGTACATATCAGGTCAAGGACGACAAGATCCAGCCGACCGAGTACATCACCGAAAACTACAAGGGTGAGGAGATAACCTACGCGCTCAATCCCGAGGGTACGGTACATATCCTGCCCAACACCGCAGGCACGAAACGATACAGTGTCCACGAGGATGCCATGGAGCCCATTCTCGCCGATGCGGCAGTCGCGGCTCAGCCCTACAAGTCGATGTTCAGCACCTTCACCATCGACGGCGACAGGCTCATCTACCGCGCATACACCGTTGACGTTGACGACGAGACCTGCGAGGCAACCGGCTACGAGAAGTTCGACGAATACGCGATAAAGAAGACCACCAAGGGCGAAGCCAAGGAGCACGAGGAGCTGCCCACCGACTTCCTTTCAAACTTCACGAAGAACGTCGTGAATGTCCCGGTCGCAGTCGCTTATATGCTTGTCAAATATATTCTCATCCTGCCCCATATCATAAAGAACAGATAAATTAAATTCCGCCCGTGCTGATTTTTCGGCACGGGCGGTTTTCATGCAGTGAACAAATTTTATAAAAACAGCCGCCGCAAAGTCTATTCTCTGCGGCGGTTAGCTTATTTTATCTTATTGTTTTATAATGACTCGGGTCGCGCGGCTTCTGCTCCGGCACTTCGTCCGGCACGCCTATCGCAACGCCTATCATATACTGAAAATCAACGGGAATATCGATCTCACCGCGCCAATAAGCGCCCTTGTCGGCGTCGTCAAACAGCGCGCCCGCGCTGCCGACTATACAGGTGCCAAGCCCGAGCCCCTTTGCGGCGATGCATATGTTCTCGACCATGATTCCGGCATCCATCTGACTGCCGGGCTTTGCGAATATCGCGGCGAACACCGGCGCATTGTGATAGAACGGATTCTTGTTGCTTCGCGTGTGAACTGGCGTGTCCCAGCCGACGATATTCTTGAAGTCTATCTGCATCTGACGCAGCATAGAGTCATTGCATATGAATCTGACATGGCAGGGCTGGCAGTTGCGCCCGCTCGGAGCCATCATCGCCGCCGCGGTCAGCGTATCGAGCTGAGCGTCGGTGAGCATGATAGGCTTATATTCTCTTATTGTCTGGCGCGTGAGTACGGCGTCGGTGACCTCATTCTTAATTATATCAGCCATCCTTGAGAACCTCCTTGACAGCCTTGTTTATGACTCTGTCGTTGCGCTCGACCGAAAGCTCGGAGGCGTAGCCCTCGACTATCGTCTTGAACTCGTCTCCGCGCAGGCTCTTGAGGCAGTCGTCGCGGTAGCGGTCATAGTATTGCTTCGCCTCGTCCTCCGAGGGATTCTCTCTGAGAATGAGGAAAATATAGTTGTCCATGATAAGCACGGTGTTCGAGCCGACGGAGAGCTGCTGAACCTTTTCAAAGAAGCCCTCGGGATAGGAATCCGTGCCCTTTTTTATAAACTGGAGCTGATCCGAGACTGTTGAATCCGGATGCTTCTTGGAATATAGCTCGACTATCTCGTTCATCGTCTGACCGTTGCCCAAACGCGTCGAGAGCTCCATGAACTCCTTGTTCATCTCCGCTTTCTGATCCGCGGTCATAACTACCGTGTCGCCGTTCGCGTCGGTGGTTGTGAGATAGCCGGTTATGGCGCGGAAGGAGATATAATTCTCGTTATAATATTTCTTTATATCGTCCTCGCTGACCGCCTTTTCGCCGCCCTCGTCATAGATATAATAGAAAAGTCTGTTGCGCGAGGTGTCGGCGGTCTCTATCTTCATGAGCGTCTGCTTCGACACGCCGAGATTTTCATAGTAGCCCGAGAAAACATGCCACAGGTCTTCAAGATTATTCGAAGCCGAGCGCTTTTCGGAGGCGGAGAGAGTCAGCCCGTATTCCGAGAGCTTCGTGTTGACCGCGACATATTCGCAGCACAGCTCAATCGCGGCGTCAATCATCTGCTCGTTCGTCGCATCGGCGGCGAGCTCATATTTTTCGGGGAATGCGTGAACCCGGTCGAAATAATATAAAAACGTCTCGTAGTCTATCTGCGCGCCCGAGATATTCAGCGCGCTCTTTTTCGATGCCGAACAGCCCGCAGTGCAGAGCACGGCGGCAAAGCAGAGCAGAACGGCGATAAAGCTTTTGAACTTCTTCATTTTTGTTTATCCTTTCATCAGATATCGAGCCATGCGGAGGCATCCGCATCGGAGGGCATACGCCAGTCGCCGCGAGGCGAGAGGCTGACAGAGCCGACCTTCGGACCGTCCGGTATGCAGGAGCGTTTGAACTGCTGGGAGAAGAATCTCTTCATAAATAACCTGAGCCATTTTTCGATCTGCTCGCGGCTGTATACTCCGTCAAACGCGCGGCACGCCATGAACATGAGCTTGTCGGGTGAAGCACCAAAGCGCTGGAAATGATAGAGGAAGAAATCGTGAACCTCATAGGGACCGAGGGTATCCTCGGTCTTTTGCGCTATTTTGCCGTTTTTGTCGGGCGGGAGCAGTTCGGGGCTGACGGGAGTCGCGAGTATCTCGCGGAGCACCTGTCCGAGCTTGCCTCCCCTCTCGTCCGCAACGAAACCGACGAGATATCGCACGAGCGTCTTGGGCACGGAGCAGTTGACTCCGTACATGCTCATGTGGTCGGCGTTATAGGTGCACCAGCCGAGCGCAAGCTCGGACAGGTCGCCCGTGCCGACGAGCAGCGCGCCCTCTTTGTTCGCAGTGTCCATGAGTATCTGCGTGCGCTCGCGCGCCTGAACATTTTCATAAGTCACGTCGAGTATGCTCATATCGTGACCTATGTCCCGCATATGCTGAGTACACGCGGGGACGATGTCGATATCCCTGAGCTGCGCTCCGATGCACTCGGTGAGCGTGACGGCGCTCGACTTCGTGCGCTTTGTCGTGCCGAAGCCCGGCATCGTGATGCAGATTATATTTTCTTTCGGCAGAGAGAGCAGATCAAACGCCTTGTCCGCAACGAGCAGAGCAAGAGCCGAATCGAGTCCGCCCGAGATGCCGATGACTGCCTTTTTGAGCCCGATATGCTCGATTCTCTTCGCGAGTCCCGCCGCCTGGATATTGAATATCTCGGCGCAGCGCGCGCGTCTGACTTTTTCATCCGAGGGCACGAACGGGTGCGCGTCGAAAGTCCTGTCTATATCGCTCTCTTTAAGCTCCGGCAGAGTTATATCAACGCGCCTTATGTCGCGGTCGGCATAGCGAGCCGCGTTGTCATAAAATTCGCTGCTGCGGCGCAGAGCTTCGAGCTTTTTGATATCAATACAGGCGTACACCGCCGCGCCGTTTCGCTCAAAGCGTTCGTTTCTCGCGAGTATGCCGCCGTTTTCGGCTATCGTGCACGCGCCGGAGAACACAAGGTCTGTAGTGCTCTCGCCGATGCCGGCGGAGGAATAGACATAGCCGCAGTAGCACCGCGCGCTCGTCTGTTCAATGAGGCTCAGCCTGAAATCGTTCTTTGTGACCATCTCGTCGGAGGCGGAGATATTTACTATTATATCCGCGCCGCTGAGCGCAAGGACGGTTCCGGGCGACACGGGCACCCACATATCCTCGCACAGCTCAATTCCGACCGCCGCGCCGTTGTCCGCGCAGAAGAGCATATTGCCGAACGGCACCTCCTGCCCGCAGAGCGTGACGGTATCGCACGGGGTATCAAGCCCCGAGACAAAGTGGCGTTTTTCATAGAACTCGTTGTAATTCGGCAGATAGCTCTTCGGCACAACGCCCATGAGTTTGCCGTTCTGGAATGCGGCGGCGCAGTTGAAGAGCCTGCCGCGCACGCGCACCGGGAGCCCGACTATCACGAGCGCACCGATATCGGCACATTCAAGAATAAGCCTGCCGAGCGCAGCCTCCGCGCTTTCAATGAGCCTGTCCTGCGAAAAAAGATCGGAGCAGGTATAGCCTGTTATGCATAGCTCCGGCAGGGCGATTATCTGCGCACCGGACGAAGCCGCCCCTTTTATCAGCGGCAGCATATTATCAACATTTTTATCAGCCGCGCCGACCGTCACCCTCGGGCAGACCGCCGCAGTCTTGACAAATCCGAAATCCTTCAAGATATCACGTTCCCTTTCGCGAATCTTATTATACGGATTATAGTATATACTAATCCGCGCTTTAAATCAATCCTTTTCATTTTTCGGAGGTGATCCCACGGACTCGTTTTGTTCGCTCGTTTCTTCGATAAATTCGGCGGTCTGGGGAGTCCCGCTGCTCGTCGCTTTCACGGGCACGGGGCTTCTGCTGAGCGTGCGGTCGGGATTTTTCCAGATAACGCACGTCGGCACATGGATGAAAACGACGCTCGGCAGCATATTCAGCAAAAAGAGCCGGGAATCCGGCAAAGGCTCGATATCGCAGACGCAGGCACTCTCTGCCGCACTCGCCGCGTGCATGGGCACGGGCAACATAGTAGGCGTGGCAGCGGCGATAGCCTCAGGCGGCGCGGGTGCGGTTTTCTGGATGGTGGTAAGCGCGATAATCGGCATGATGAGCGCGTGCTGCGAAAACATTCTCGGCATAAAATACAGATACCGCGACGGAAACGGCGAATGGATGGGCGGCGCGTTCGTCTATATGGAGTGCGGGCTGGGATTCAAGCACATGGCAAAAATTTTCTGCGTTCTGTTGGTCATAGCCTCGCTCGGTATCGGCAACATGACCCAGGCGAACGCCGCCGCGCTCTCGCTCTCCGGCTCGTTCGGGCTCAGTCCCGCGATAACGGGATTGATTCTTGCCGCCGGCGTATTCGCGATAACCTGCGGCGGGCTCAAGAGAATCGCCTCGGCGGCGGAGAAGATAATACCCGCCATGACTGCGATATTCATTCTCGCGAGCTTCGCGGTCATAATAAAGAACTTTCGCGCCGTGCCGGCGGCGTTTTCGCGCATAATATCCGAGGCTTTTTCGCTGCGTGCGGCGGCAGGCGGAGCGGCGGGCTACGGGATAAAAAAAGCTCTGCGCTACGGGGTGGCGCGCGGAGTATTCTCAAATGAAGCAGGACTCGGCAGCAACGCGATAATCCACGCGGCGGCGCAGACGGATTCACCCGCCGAGCAGGGCTGTTGGGGCATACTTGAGGTTTTTCTCGACACGGTCGTCATGTGCACCGTGACTGCAATAACTCTCCTGGTCTCCGGCGCGCCGACGGACGGCGACGGCTCACTCGCCTGCGCCGCGGCATTCGGCAGCGTATTCGGAAAAGCCGGGAGCATTTTCGTCTGCGTGAGCATCTGCGTTTTTGCCTTTGCAACGCTTATCGGCTGGTCATATTACGGGCGGCGCGGGCTCGAATATCTGCTGGGCGCAAAGAGCGCAAAGATATACAACATAATTTACGCCGCGGCGGTATTCGTCGGATGCGTTGCCGATCTCGAGCTTGTATGGGAGCTCTCAGACCTCGCGAACGCGCTCATGGCGGTGCCGAATCTCATCTCGCTCTGCCTGCTCAGCGGCGAAGCGACAAAGGAGCTGAAAAAGACATATCATAATTGATATATAGGTATTGATTTATTGATATAACCATGTATAATATAAGAAGTATAAATATGCTGTATTGTGGGGATTTGTGCGGAAGAGGCGAAAAATCAGCAAATTTGTTGTTTGCGGCCTTGCGGGGTGCAGCTACTCAACGCACCATACAAACTGCGAGTCAATAAACTTATGCTGAATTCGCGGGCAGATATCCGCCATACCGCATATATTTATCTGTCATTTCAATCACAAGCAAAAATATTCGGAGTCGAATTATGCCGGGATTTTTATGTGATCTGCATATCCACTCGTGTCTGTCGCCCTGCGGCGACGAGGAGATGACTCCCTATAACCTTGTCAACATGGCAAAGGTCATGGGGCTGGATATCCTTGCGCTGACCGACCACAATTCTTCGCTCAACTGCCCCGCCGCGGCGCGTGCGGCTGAGGAGGCGGGAATCGCTTTCGTGCCCGGCATGGAACTGACGACTTCCGAAGAGGTGCACGTCGTGTGCCTGTTCCCGGATGTCGATTCCGCACTCGCGTTTTCGGGCTATGTTGCCGAACGCCTGCCGAAGATTAAAAATCGGCTCGATATTTTCGGCGAACAGCTGATAATGGACGACCGGGACGGCATCCTCGGGCGCGAGGAAAATCTGCTGAGCACGGCGAGCTTTATTTCAATCGGCGAGGTTTTTTCGCTCGTCTCCGGCTTCGGCGGGGTCTGCTATCCCGCTCATGTTGACCGCCCGTCGTTCAGCGTGGTCGCAAACCTCGGCTCGTTCGACGAAAGCTGGGGATTCGCAAACGCCGAGATGTCCGCTTTTGCTCAGGCGGACAGGCTCGTTGAAGAGCATCCTTTGCTCGGAAAAATGAGACTTCTGCGCGCATCCGACGCGCACTGCCTCGAAAATGTCGGCTCGGCGAGCACCGAGCTCGAACTCCCCAGCGCGTCGCCGCAGGCGGTCATTGATCTGTTGAAAGGTAATTACTACCTGCAGGGTATGTAATTGGTATATAGTTTATCGATATTTTTTTCCTTAAACTGTAGCAATTTTCAGACCCGCATGATATAATTACTCTTAATGTGAAAAGGAAACTCCTTTTTGCCTATCTGTTATTTTTCTCAAACCTAAGGAGGGAAAGGCTACAAATGCTCAAAAAAATCAGTAAGATACCTTTTTCCGGCACCCCGGAACAGGAAGAGAAGCTCCATGCCGTTATCGCAGAATGCAACGGCGACAAGAGCCTGCTGATGCACGTCATGCAGGAGGCTCAGCTCATCTACGGTTATCTTCCGTTCGAGGTACAGGCTATGATAGCCGAGGGAATGGATGTTCCGCTCGAGAAGGTATACGGCGTATCGACTTTCTACGCCCAGTTCGCTCTGAGCCCCAAGGGCAGATACAACATCTCCGTATGTCTCGGAACCGCCTGCTATGTCAAAGGTTCGCAGGCTATCCTCGACAAGATAAGCGAGAGACTCGGCATCGGCCCCGGCGAGTGCAGTGACGACGCGTGCTTCTCCATCGAAGCCTGCCGCTGCATCGGCGCGTGCGGACTTGCTCCCGTCATGACGATCAACGACGATGTCTACGGCAGACTCACCCCCGATCAGATAGACGGCATTCTCGACAAATACCTGGACGCTTAACGCCATGCGCGAGCTGTCACTCAACATTCTCGATATAGCCCAGAACTCCATATCCGCCGGAGCGTCGCTGATAGAAATAGACGTCAGCGAAAGCAGAGAAGAGCATCTTCTCACGCTCACGGTTTCCGACAACGGCTGCGGCATGGACGAAGAACAGCTTCAAAATGTCTGCGATCCGTTTTTCACCACGCGCACAACGCGCAAGGTCGGCATGGGCATACCGCTGTTCCGCCTCGCGGCAGAGCAGACCGGCGGCAGTTTTGAGATAACCTCAAAAAAAGGCGTCGGCACCTCCACAAAAGCGGTATTTCATTCGGACAGCATCGACTTCACCCCCCTCGGGGACATGACCTCGACGGTAACGGTGCTCATATCAATGAACACCGACAGGGATTTTATCTACCGCCGCTCGGTCGATGAAAAAGAATTCGTGCTCGACACGCGGGAAATCAAAAAAATCCTCGACGGCGTGCCGCTCGACAATCCGGATGTTGTGCAGTGGATGAAAGAATATATCGACGAGAATACAGCGCTCATTACAAAAACCATATGACGGCGCCCGGCGCCGGGAAAGGAATAACCATGAAATCACTTGCTGAACTTAACGCAATAAGAGATAAGGCAAAGGCCAATATGAATATCCGCGAAGACAACGAGAACGCGACCCGCGTGCTCGTCGGAATGGCTACCTGCGGCATCGCGGCAGGCGCAAAGCCCGTGCTCACCGCACTCGTTGACGAGGTTGCACGCCGCAATCTCAGCCATGTCACCGTCTCGCAGACCGGCTGCATCGGCATGTGCCAGTATGAGCCGATAGTCGAGGTTCTCGAGCCCGGCAAAGAAAAGGTCACCTATGTCAAGGTAACGCCCGAAATGGTCGCGCGCATCGTCAGCGATCATCTCGTCAACGGCAACCCCGTCGGCGAATTCACGGTCGGCGCTATCGCCAAATAACAAGGAGGAAAATCAATGTATCGTTCACACGTTCTTGTCTGCGGCGGTACCGGCTGTACTTCTTCTCACAGTGCAGAAATAATTGCCGAGTTTGAAAAGGAGATCGCCGAAAAAGGTCTCGCAGACGAAATCAAGGTCATCAGGACAGGCTGCTTCGGTCTGTGCGCCCTGGGTCCGATAGTCGTTGTTTATCCCGAAGGTGCGTTCTACAGCCAGATAAAGGTCGAGGACGTTCCGGAGATAGTTGACGAGCACCTCATCAAGGGCAGAATAGTCAAGCATCTGCTCTACGATGATACCGTCGCCGGCGACACTGTCAAGAGCCTCAACGAGACTCAGTTCTATAAAAAGCAGAAGAGAGTCGCGCTGCGCAACTGCGGCGTTATCGACCCCGAGAATATCAATGAATACATAGCCATGGACGGCTACCAGGCTCTCGCAAAGTGCCTGACCGAATACACCCCGGACGAGGTCATTCAGATAGTCAAGGATTCCGGTCTGCGCGGCAGAGGCGGCGGCGGATTCCCGACGGGTCTGAAATGGAGCTTCACCCGCAAGAACGAAGCGGATCAGAAATATGTCGTCTGCAACGCCGACGAGGGCGACCCGGGCGCATTCATGGATCGCTCCGTGCTCGAGGGCGACCCGCACTGCATCGTTGAAGCCATGGCGATATGCGGCTACGCCACCGGCGCGACCGAGGGCTACATCTATGTCCGCGCGGAGTATCCGATAGCGGTCAAGAGACTTCAGATAGCAATAGACGAAGCGCGCGAGCTCGGACTGCTCGGCAAGAACATCTTCGACAGCGGCTTCGACTTCGACCTTCATATAAGACTCGGTGCAGGCGCATTCGTCTGCGGCGAGGAGACCGCGCTCATGACCTCCATCGAGGGCAACCGCGGCGAGCCCCGTCCGAGACCTCCGTTCCCGGCGGAAAAGGGTCTTTTCGGAAAGCCCACTACAGAGAACAACGTCGAAACATTTGCAAACATCCCGCAGATAATCCTGCACGGTGCGGAGAGCTTCGCCTCCATGGGCACCGAGCGCTCCAAGGGTACCAAGGTCTTTGCACTCGGCGGCAACATCAAGCACACCGGCCTCGTTGAGATCCCCATGGGCACGACCCTGCGCGAAATAGTCGAGGACATCGGCGGCGGCATCCCCAACGGCAGAAAGTTCAAGGCGGCTCAGACCGGCGGACCCTCCGGCGGATGCATCCCCGCGAGCCTCATGGACACCGAGATAGACTACGACAACCTCACCGCCATCGGCTGCATGATGGGTTCGGGCGGACTTATCGTCATGGACGACAGCAACTGCATGGTCGATATAGCCAAGTTCTTCCTCGACTTCACCGTTGACGAGTCCTGCGGAAAGTGCTCCCCCTGCCGTATCGGCACGAGAAGAATGCAGGAGATACTCGAAAAAATCATCGCCGGCAAGGCGACGCTCGAGGATCTGGACAAGCTCGAAGAGCTCGCCCATTACATCAAAGAAAACTCCCTCTGCGGACTCGGTCAGACGGCTCCCAACCCCGTCCTTGCGACCCTCAAGTTCTTCCGCGAGGAGTATATAGCGCATATAGTCGACAAGAAGTGTCCCGCAGGCGTATGTAAGGCGCTGCTGAGCTTCAAGATCGACAAGGATCTGTGCATCGGCTGCGGTCTCTGCGCCAGAAACTGCCCCGTCTCGGCAATCGGCAAGACCGACTATGTCGCAGAGGGTCACAAGCTGCCGTCGTACACTATCGACACGGCGAAGTGCATCAAGTGCGGCGTCTGCATGGAAAACTGCAAGCGCGCCAAGGCAATCAGCAAAGGTTAAGGAAGGAGGGTCAACACAGCATGGAAATGGTAAACATAAAGATAAACAACATGCCCCTGAGCGTACCCAAGGGCATATCCATACTTGAGGCGGCGCGTATGGCCGGCATTGAGATCCCGACCCTCTGCTACCTCAAGAAGATAAACGAAATAGGCGCATGCCGTATCTGCATGGTCGAGGTCAAGGGCGCGCGTTCGCTCGTGACCGCCTGCGTGTACCCCGTCAACGAGGGTATGGAGATATTCACAAACACCGAGCGCGTCCGCAAGAGCCGCAAGATGACCCTTGAGCTCATTCTTTCGACGCATGACAGAAAGTGTCTCTCGTGCGTCCGCAGCGGAACCTGCGAGCTTCAGCAGCTCTGCAAGGAGTTCGGCGTTGACGACGAGACCCGTTTCGACGGCGCGAATCCCGTTCATGAATACGATGATTCCGCCATCCATATGATAAGAGACAACGGTAAGTGCATTCTCTGCCGCCGCTGCGTTGCAGCATGTCAGGCTCAGCACATCTCCGTTATCGGCGCAAACGCCCGCGGATTTGACACCCACATCGGCTCGGCGTTCGAGAGACCGCTCGATTCCGTGGCGTGCGTCTCCTGCGGTCAGTGCATAGTCAACTGCCCGACCGGCGCTATATACGAGAAGGACGACACCGCAAAGGTTCTCGAGGCTATCAACGATCCCGAGAAGTTCGTCGTTGTTCACACTGCGCCTTCAATCCGCGTCACCCTCGGCGAGTGCTTCGGAATGCACATCGGCACCAATGTTCAGGGCAAGATGGTCGCGGCGCTCAGACGCCTCGGCTTCGACAAGGTCTTTGACACCGACTTCGGCGCAGACCTCACAATCGTCGAAGAGGCAAACGAGTTCCTCGGCAGAGTCCAGAACGGCGGCGTGCTCCCGATGATAACCTCCTGCTCGCCCGGATGGATAAAATACTGCGAGCATTACTATCCCGATATGCTCGATCACCTCTCGACCTGCAAGTCGCCCCAGCAGATGTCGGGCGCGATAATCAAGACCTGGTATGCCGAGAAGATGGGCATCGACCCGAAGGATATCGTCGTTGTCGGCATCATGCCCTGCACGGCGAAGAAGTTCGAGACAAAGCGCGATGACCAGGCGGCGTCCGGCTATCCGGATGTTGACTACTCGCTGACCACGAGAGAGCTCGGCAGGATGATTGAGAGCGCGGGCATATACTTCAAGCACCTGCCCGACGAGGAGTTCGACAATCCTCTGGGCGACTCCACCGGCGCGGCTGTTATCTTCGGCGCAACCGGCGGCGTTATGGAAGCGGCACTGAGAACCGCCGTTGAGAAGCTCTCCGGCGAGGAGCTCAAGAGCCTCGACTTCACCGAGGTTCGCGGCACCGACGGCATAAAGGAAGCTTCCTACACCGTCAACGGCATGGAAGTCAAGGTCTGCGTAGTCAGCGGACTTGCAAACGCCAACACGATTATGGAGAAGGTCAAGAACGGCACTGCCGACTATCACTTCATCGAGATTATGGGCTGCCCCGGCGGCTGCGTCAACGGCGGCGGTCAGCCGATCCAGCACGCTGTCGTGCGCAACTTCGTCGACCTCAGAGCGCGCAGAGCCGCCGCTCTCTACGAGGCGGACAAGGATATGCCCCTGCGCAAGTCGCATGAGAGCGAAGCAGTCAAGCGTCTCTATGACGAGTTCCTCGGCGAGCCCGGCAGCCACAAGGCGCATGAAGTGCTCCACACCTCGTATGTCGCGAGACCGAAATACAAATAATTTCAGAAAAAAGATTCCGCTTGCTCAAGCGGAATCTTTTCTTTTGCAAAAAGCAAAAAGTTCTTGACTTTTTGAAATTTTTGAAATATAATATATTTGCAGTATAAAATTAACGCCCCTACCGCCCTTGAAAGGTAAAAAGAGTATGGAGCATCTTTACACTTGCAAAACAAATTATTTCACTCAAAACTTGGTTTCCGGTTTCCGCTATGTCGGAGGGCGAATCGAGTTGAGCAATTTTGCGCATAGACTGAGTCTTTAGAAGATTGCGGTCTATGCGTTTCTTTTTTTGCGACAATAAAAATGAAATCCTATATTAAATAGAGAAAGGTCTTTTATGAAAAAATTTGTTTCGGCAATATTATCAGTTGTTTTTGTTTTTCTTCTTGTTTCAGAAAAATCATTTGCCATCTCCGAGAACCGTCAGGGACATAACAAGCCCTCACAAAATTCAACCGAAAAGTTAGATTTATCTCAATATACCTTTGATGATATTCTAAAGATGTCAGCAGACGAGTATATGTCGCTTGTCAAGGAATTTGAAAAAACATATGATCCGTTTAATTCATATGATTCTATCGAAGAAGCGCAGGAAAACAAGAGCGATAATATGGTTTCACCTCTTTGGACATCCGGAAAGGTTAAAGATGATGAGTGGATTGAAGAAGGCTGTCACGAATACATTACATCCGTCGCTTGCGTCATTCTCGCCAATGATAAAGGGTTCTTTTCCAATAACGACTGGGACAAGCTGTATATCGTTTTATCAATATCCGTTGCCTCTCTTCTTCCCGATCGAGACGAGGTCGGAACTCCGTTATTCGAAGGGCACTTTTACGATCCTGACACAGGAAAGAGCTATGCAAACTCAACCTCAAATACGGCAAAAGTAAATGCTACTGCACAGTACAACATGGCTGTTGCTGCCGCTAACCGGGGCGATATGGACGCGGCATACGAGCACATTGGACGGTGTCTGCACTATGTGCAGGATGTTAATGTTCCTCACCATTCCGCAAACATAGTGGCTCTCTCGCATAAATTGTTTGAAAAATTTGCATTTGATAATCGGGAGAGTTATCTGAGCAAATATGAATCAATTAATAGCGGAAATTATTCAAACGCCATAACTATGAGCGTTGGCGAAATAACACATCTTGCTGCTTCGAATTCAAAGCCAATGAGTTCGCAGGTCAACAATATTTTAAACAAATCAATGTGGAACCATGTGGCAGGCGCCTGTATGAGAAATTCCGCGAGATACAGCGCAATAGTGCTGTATAAATTTTCCAGAGTTTCATCTGTCCCGTTTTATTCAAACTAAGGAGGGTAGCAATGAAAAAAACTCAAAAAGCCTTTATTGTAATTTCAGAAATTCTTCTTTGGCCGCTGTTCCTGCAGGCGATAATATACTGCGCCTGCGAGCTTTTCCGCCCCGTATTTGACTTTTTTTATACACATATGCACGATTTCTATTATGACTGCATAAGGATTTCAGAGTATGGAATGTTTTTCTTTTATGCGCTTCGCTTTATTTGGGCGGTTGCCTTTGTCGGCCTGTTTTTCTTCTATCTTTCAAGGAGAGCGCGAATTCGCAAATTTCGTTCTTTTTTCACCGCCTTTGTCTTGTCGGCGATACCGATGATTTTGATGCGAATCACTATGCAATATGATTGGGTAATACAACCTGTATTCACTTCTCCTCATCAGAATTTACTGCCGTTTTTAACCTTCTTGTTCCGTTTTCTGTATGTTATAATTTCGCTTTGGTCGCTGACGAGCATTGTTTTCTCCGTAATGAGAATAGCGGCAAAAAGTCAGCCGGAAGCACCGTAAAAGCTATAGCAGAACCCGCCGCAGACTTATATCTACGGCGGGTTTGATTTATATATCTTTTACTTCGTCAAATATCTCCTGCGGGATTCGTCTGTCTTTGTAATAGAACTCGCGGTCGTGCTCGTTTATCTCCCGCGCGACGCGGCAGGGATTGCCGTAAGCCACGACATTCGCCGGAACATCTTTCGTAACTACGCTGCCCGCGCCGATAACGCTGTTGTTCCCTATCGTCACGCCGGGCATTATCAGAGCCCCCGCGCCTATCCAGCAGTTTTCGCCGATACGCACAGGCATGTTGAACTGATACGCCTTTTCGCGAAGCTCTGGCAGAATCGGATGCCCTGCGGTCGCGATGGTGACGTTCGGGCCTATCATCGTGTGCGAGCCGATGTAGATATGCGAGTCGTCAACTGCGGTGAAGTTGAAATTTGCGTATATAGAGTCGCCGAGATGGATGTGCGCCCCGCCCCAGTTCGCGTGGAACGGCGGTTCGAGATAGCAGTTCTCGCCGACCTCGGCGAACATCTCTTTCATCAATACCTGCCGTCTCTTCTGCTCGGTCGGGCGCGTGGAATTGAACTCATAGAGCAGATCGAGCTTTTTGAGCTGCTCGTCAAATATCGACTCCTCATTCGGGTAATATAGCTCGCCCGTGTGCATTCTTTCTTTCATTCCCATGATCTTTCTCCTTTTCTGTTTTTCTCCGCTTCGATTATACTTTATGCGTCCGCTTTTTTCCAGCCTTTTTTGAGCAAATGCGCGCATGTTCTAAGACATTCGGGCTTTTTTGTTGACTTTGTGTGCTTCAAATATTATACTTTATAATAGACTTATATATAGGAGATTTTTGTTTTAAGTCGGAAGGTGAAGAGAAAATGGATAAATTCATGCCAAAGACCATCGAGCAGCTCAACGCCGAATTTGAGGCGCGCATGGAAAAGGCCAAGCAGGATGAGCTGAACGCGGCGGCAGAAAAGGCGGCGGAGGAGATAAAAGCCGCCGAAGAAGCACGAAAAGCCGAGGAAGCCCGCGCAGCTGCTGAAGCAAGAGCAGCTGCTGAAGCAAAAGCAGCAGAGGAAGCGAGACGCATTGAAGAGCGCAGCTACAACAGCGCGATAGACAACTCGGTTATCTCCGCAAACGAGCTCGAACCGGTAGAGGACGACTTTGAAGAGACTTATTCCGGCGAGGAAGAGGTTTCTGTCGAAGAGTCAGAGCTCGAAGTCAAAGAAGAGCCTGTTGAAAAACAGGAGAACGAATACGGCGAGCCCGATCCCCACGGATATTTCGGCGCGCCGATAGACAAGAGCAGACCGCGCAAGACCCTCTCCGAGGAGACAGCTTCCAAGGTCGAGCCGAAGTTCGACTTCGAGCGCACCTCGGACTACTCGGGTGCGATGCTCCAGAACGGCTTCAAGCCGCAGAAAGACAAATTCAAGGGCGCGAGAATATTCACGACCGTTCTTATTGTCATAATAGCCGTTGTGTCGCTCGTCACCGCGCTTCTCTGCGTTGCGGCGGCGCACCCCGACAAATTCCTGCTCGACCGCGGACTCGCCGTGTGCAGCGAAAATGTCGCAGGTTCGAATATAAAGAGCGGCTCGCTGTGCCTCACACGCAGGGCATCCGCCGCATCCGCAGACGAAGTTGCGCTTTATAAGCTCGGCGGCAAATACGCGTTTGCGTTCGGCTCGTCTTTGCCCGAGGGCGCTTCGATAATCGCGCTCGCCACGCACTGCGTTCCGTTTATCGGCAAGTTCATCTCGAGCGTCACAAACATGTGGATAGTCTACGCCTGCTCGGCTCTCGCAGCAATACTCGTTATTTTGATAATCAGACTCGCGGCGTTCAGCGCGCCGGATGAGAGCGTAACCGACGGAGTCAAGAGCAAGAAGAGCCGCAAATAACAAAAAATCAAGAGCCGCACGGTTGATCCTGCGGCTTTTGCATTTGGAGGAAACCCAATGTCAATAGAAAGTGTCAGAGAATATTTCAGAAAGCTCGGAATCGAGGACCGGGTGATGGAGATAGACGAGTCGAGCGCGACCGTTGCCCTCGCGGCAAAAGCTCTCGGCTGCGAAGAAGGCAGGATAGCAAAAACTATATCATTTTCACTCGGCGGAGAGCCGATACTCATCGTCGCAGCGGGCGACACGAAGATAGACAACGCGAAATACAAAGCGCACTTCGGCAAGAAGGCAAAGATGCTCTCGCACGAAGAGGCGGCGCAGCTCATCGGCCACGCGGTCGGCGGAGTGTGCCCGTTCGCCGTGAACGACGGGGTGAAGATATATCTCGACGAGTCGCTCAGGAGATTCGACACAGTCTACCCCGCCTGCGGCAGCAGCAACAGCATGATAGAGCTGACACCAGCCGAGCTCGAGGAATACTCCAAGCCCGAAAGCTGGGTCGATGTCTGCAAGCCGATGGCATAAAAAGCGGGGCGGCGAAGAAAAATTTTTCCAAACCGCCTCCGAACACTTGACAAACCGCAAAAAAAATCTTATAATCACATAGCAAACCAATGGGGGCGTAGCTCAGCTGGGAGAGCGTACGGTTCGCATCCGTAAGGTCGAGAGTTCGATCCTCTTCGTCTCCACCAATGACACGAATACTGCTTCTGCAGTGTTCGTGTTATTTTTTTAGAAGAGGATCGAACAGGACGGTTCTGCAAAGCAGAATTCCGAGCGTCCGGTGGACGGTCGGAAAGTCCGCGTGCGTGTCGGCGCACGGCAGTGCGCCGAGCGATCCTCTTCGTCTCCACCAAGAAAAAGCACTTGCAAATGCAAGTGCTTTTTCAATGAAATTCGTTCCTGTGGAACGAGTGAAATATCTTTGATGTGAAATATTTGCTTTACAAATGTGAAATATGCCCGCGGCATGTTAAGGAACGAATTTTATCTCACATTGCGACTAAGGAGCAATATTTCACAATTCCGAGCTTGCGAGGAATTATTTCATGTCGAGCAAAGCGAGACATTTCACTTTTGGCTTTACAAATTTACAGATATATATGTAATTTACAATATTGTGCTTACACGAATGCTGCTTTTGCAGTGTTCGTGTTATTTTTGTTTCGCAACAGTTGAAACCCCCCGGTTCTACCGGGGGAAA
>DKDF01000046.1:31237-35694 GCA_002451755.1 Ruminococcaceae bacterium UBA6855 | reverse complement strand
AACACGATAGGTCAGCTGCTCATAACCCGCAGCGACTTTGAAAATAACGAACGCAGAGCGAATCTCTCGAACTCTTTTGAAAAGCTCTTCGAGTTCGGCGCGATCCCGGTTATCAACGAAAACGACAGCATCGCGGTCGAAGAAATAGTCTTCGGCGATAACGATACTCTTTCCGCCATGGTCGCAAAGCTCGTCAACGCCGACGCGCTGATAATTCTCAGCGACATTGACGGACTCTATTCCGGAAACCCGCGCGAGGACGAGAACGCCTATCTCATCCCCGTTGTCGAGGAGATAAGCGATGAACTCATGGCGATAGCCGACACAAAGGGCAGCACCCGCGGCACGGGCGGCATGGTGACGAAGCTCCACGCCGCGCAGATAGCGACAGAAGCTGGGATAGACACCGTCGTTATGAACGGCGCTCAGCCCGAGGATATCTACAGACTGCTCGACGGCAGACAGACCGGAACTTATTTCAAGGCGAAAGCTTAACGGAAGGAGCGCACATAATGGGCGCAGGAACTGTTTTATCAATAGCCAAAGGCGCAAAAGAAGCTCAGCGAGAGCTTGCACGCGCCGGCGGAGCAAAGCGCGAAGCGGCGCTCAGAGAGATCTCATCAGCCCTTCGCGAAAATGTGCAGAGCATATTGGAGGCGAACCGCGCAGATATAGCGGCGGCACGCGAAAACGGCATGACCGAGTCGATGATAGACCGCCTGACCCTCACCACAGAGCGCATAGAGGGCATGGCAAAGGGTGTTGACGATGTCGCGGCGATGCCCGACCCCGTCGGCAGAGTCCTCTCCGGCTCGACAAGACCGAACGGGCTCAGAATAGAGAAGGTCACCGTGCCGCTCGGCGTTATCGGTATAATATATGAGGCGAGACCGAATGTCACTTCTGATGCCGCTGCCCTCTGCCTCAAGGCGGGCAACGCAGTCATACTGCGCGGCGGCAAAGAGGCGATAAATTCAAACAAAGCCGTGGCGCATCTCATGCGAGCGGCGGTGGAAAAAGCGGGACTTCCCGCAAATGCCGTGAATCTTATCAAAGATACCTCGCGCGAGAGCGCAAACGAGCTGATGAAGATGAACGGGCTCGTCGATGTGCTCATTCCGCGCGGCGGAGCGAGTCTTATAAAGAGCGTAGTCGAGAATTCGACTGTCCCTGTCATTGAGACGGGCTCCGGCAACTGCCACATATATATCGACGAGTTTGCGGATATCGACATGGCGGCGAATATTGTTTTTAATGCCAAGACTTCGCGCCCGTCCGTCTGCAACGCTTGTGAGAGCGTGCTTGTTCATAAGGCGGTCGCCGAGGAGGCGATAGTCGCCGTGGCGGGCAGACTCAAAGAGAAGAATGTCGAGATTTTCGGCGACGAGATAGTCTGCTCCGTCCTCGATTTTGCAAAGCCTGCTACAGAAGAGGACTGGGGAAAAGAATATCTCGATTACAAGATCAGCATAAAAACGGTAGATAATATCGATGAGGCGATAGCGCATATCGCAAAATACAGCACAGGTCACAGCGAGAGCATTATCACCGAGAACTATCTCAATGCGCAGAAGTTTTTGAACGAAGTCGATTCGGCGGCGGTCTATGTCAATGCATCGACCCGCTTTACGGACGGCGGCGAGTTCGGCTTCGGCGCGGAAATAGGCATATCCACCCAGAAGCTCCACGCGAGAGGACCTCTGGGACTGAATAATCTGACGAGCGAAAAGTATGTTGTCTACGGCTCGGGTCAGATACGCTGAAGGAGGAAATTCCATGAGCACTAACACATCGGCACAGGAAAAGAAAAAATGGGCGTTCCCGCTGGGCATAGTGATAGTTGTCCTCGCCGTTATCGGACTTGTTACGGTGATAATCTTCGCCGTGCGCGGAATCGGGAGCCTTACGGACAACAGCGACAAGTTCGAGAAATATGAGCAGTTTCTGTCGCCCGTCATAATGAACGACCCCGATCCGTTTGACGATGTCAGCGGCGCGCAGATGAGCCAGCTGATAGATGCATCTATATGGTCGCTGATGAAGAGCGATATCGATATAGACCAGTACGAGTACGCCGAGGGCGATGTCTCTGGCGTCATAGTCCCGCAGAAGGATGTTGAAAAGCAATTCGCGAAGCTCTTCGGCACGGATGTCAAACCTGTCCACTGTACCGTTGACGGCGGAACTTATACTTTCACCTATGACGAGGCGAAGCAGGCTTATATCGTCCCGCTTACGGGCGTTATGCCGACATTCATTCCGCGAGTCATATCTCAGCAGAAGAAGGGCGATTCGATAATCCTCACCGTCGGCTGCATCAGCGGCGACGGCTGGGAGCAGGACGCAAAGGGCAACTATGTTGAGCCCGCGCCGAGCAAATATCTCAAAGTGACCCTGCGTGTCAGCGGCGACGGATATTTCATCAGCGCGATTCAGAACACCGACGCGCCCGAGACCGCCGCAACAACTGCGCCCAAGACCACCGAGGCGACAACTCTCCCAGCAGAGACTCAGGGTGAGGTGCAGACCGAAGCTACGGCAGAGTCCGAGACTCAGACCGCCGCGGAGGGCTGATATGTATATTCACGCCCCGTGCTACGATCTCGATGAGCTCGCCCGCGACAATCTGCATATACACACCTCGTTTTCGCGCTGCGCGAAGCCCGAGATGACAGTCAAAAATATCTTTGCCGAGGCGGCGCGCATAGGCTACAGGACAATAGCCCTGACCGATCATTATAACGACGATATCGACGATGAAGAGGCTCTTCGAAGACTCGAAACGCTCAGAGAGCAGGGACAAAAGCTCGGCGAGCCGTGCAGAGTGCTCTACGGAATGGAGCTTTCGGGCTGCGGTATCGGCAAAACCCTCGAGGGCGATAAGCTCCGAAATGCGCTCGATTACAGGCTTTATGCCTGCAACCACTATCATCTCGACTTTTGGGAGCAGGCGGCGGAAATCACGCCGCGCGCATATGCCGAGCACGCGCTGAAAAATGTCACTTCGCTTATAAAAAGCGGCAAGCCCGACTGCATAGCCCATCCGCTGACCGCCGGATATGTCCGCGCGTTTGAAGACAAAACACTTGTCAGCAAAGCGATAACCGACAACGAGCTCGGCGATATAATGACCCTCGCGAAAGAGCACGAGGTCGCATGGGAACTCAATATCGGCAACATTTACGGCGACCCGGAGTTCAGCCGCAGAATGTGGAACATCGGCAGAGAGCTCGGCTCATGCTTTAATATGGGCGCGGACGCGCACCTGATAAAGAACATTGGCTTTGCGCCGCATATGAGCGAGATAAAGAAAATACTCGGAGTATAAAAATAGAAATCCTACCCGTTGCGGGTAGGATTTTTTGTCTTTATTCGTAGAGCGGGTGCTTTGTGCAGATCTCCGCAACCCCGGCGCGGATGGCGTCGGCGCTGTTTTCGAAGTCGGTCGCCGCGAGGAAAACGAACTCGGCGATTTTGTCCATGTCGCTCTCATCAAGTCCTCTTGTCGTGGCGGCAGCCGTTCCGAGGCGAAGACCGCTCGTGACAAACGGCTTTTCGGGGTCGTTGGGTATGGCGTTTTTATTAGCCGTGATGTTTACTTCGTCGAGCCGCTTCTCGAGCTCTTTGCCCGTCACGCCGAGCGAGCGCAGGTCGAGGAGCATAAGGTGGTTATCAGTGCCGCCGGAGACGAGATTGACTCCGCGTTTTGTCAGTGCCTCGGCAAGAGCCTTGGAGTTGTTGAGCAGTCTTCGCTGATAATCCTTGAACTCCGGCTTGAGCGCCTCGCCGAAGCAGACCGCCTTGCCCGCGATAACATGCATGAGCGGACCGCCCTGGTTGCCGGGGAAAATTGATTTGTTTATCGCCGCGCCGAGCTCTGCTTTCGAGAGAATAAGTCCGCCGCGGGGACCTCTGAGGGTCTTGTGCGTGGTCGTTGTCACAACATCGGCGTAGGGCACGGGCGAGGGATGCAGTCCCGCCGCGACGAGTCCCGCTATGTGCGCCATGTCGACCATGAAATATGCGCCGACCGATTTCGCTATCTCGCCGATGCGCTCGAAGTCTATTATTCTCGGATATGCTGACGCGCCCGCAACTATCAGCTTCGGGCAGACCTCTTTTGCGGTCTTTTCGAGCTCGTCATAATCTATATATCCGTCGTCGTTCACACCGTAGGGGACGAATTTGTAGAGCTTGCCGCTCGCGTTGACGGGCGAGCCGTGGGTCAGGTGTCCGCCGTGGGCGAGGCTCATGCCCATGACTGTGTCGCCGGGATTTATGAGCGCGGAATATGCCGCCATGTTCGCCTGCGCACCCGAATGCGGCTGAACATTGGCGCAGTCCGCGCCGAAGAGCTCTTTTGCGCGCTCGATGGCGAGATTCTCAACAATATCAACATATTCGCAGCCGCCGTAATAGCGTTTGCCGGGGTAGCCCTCGGCATATTTGTTGGTCAG
>DKDF01000046.1:0-31089 GCA_002451755.1 Ruminococcaceae bacterium UBA6855 | reverse complement strand
CGCGATGACTTTTGCGCTGTCAAAAAAATCAGGATACATTTTGATTTCCTCCTTCTGAAAAAATCGAAACAAAGATTGAAACAATGATACCATATCCGTTCATATAAAGTCAAAGCCAAACGGAATAACGCCGTCGATTTATGCAAACAGACGGAATGAACCAAAATAAGCCTTGTATTTCTGTCAATAATACTGTATAATGATTTAGCGTAACATTTTTGTTAAAAGGAGCTGAAGCAATGGATCCCATTAAAGTGGATTTTTCAAAAAAAGGCGGCCCCAAGGAGATAGTAATACCTCCCGATAAAGCGGCGCTCAAGATAATACTGAGCGTGCTGTGCTCTATCGTTACCGCGGGCATCGCATTTTATATAATGCTGCCGCCGCTCAATTTCAAGGCGTATGAGTTCTACGGCTTTCTTGCGATAATCGTCGCGTCATATGCGCTGTTCTCGGCGATTTTTACCGGTGTGTTCTCGAAGCCCGAATATCTGCCCTATTTCAAGCGTCAGATGATAGTCCCCGGCGTTATCGTCGGTATAATTGCGATCACGGTCGGTATCGGCTATCTCGTCTCGAGCCCGTTCTTCAGAGCGTCGTCTTACAGTCAGATAATCGATGTCCGCACGGACAGCAACTTCGCCGATGAGATTGACAAGCAGGACGCTGAGTCCTTCAGCAACATCCCGAAGCTCGATGAGGGCGTCGCGGCTACTCTCGCTCCCAGAGCGCTCGGTAAGCTCGCCGAAAAAGGCTATGTCTCGCAGTTCTCTGTCTATCCGCTCTATACGCAGATAAACTACAAGGGCACGCCCGTCAGGGTCGTTCCGCTCCAGTATTCGAATATCATCAAGTGGCTCACCAACCGCACCGAGGGTCTCCCCGGATATATCATAATCGACATGGCGAATGAAGTCACCACCCTCAAGGAGCTTGATGCGGGCATCAAGTATTCGCCCGCCGAGCACTTCGGCAGACTTCTCAAGCGCCATCTGAGAATGAAGTATCCCACCTATATGTTCGGCTCGAGCTCGTTTGAAATCGACGATAACGGCAATCCTTATTGGATCTGCGCGCGAGTTGACAAGACCATCGGTCTGTTCGGCGGAACCGATGTCAAGGGAATAGTGATAGTCAACGCGATTGACGGCAAGTGCGAATATGTGCCTATTGAGACTGTCAAGAGCGACGCCAAGTATCAGTGGATCGACAGAGTCTATGACTCAGACCTTCTCGTCGAGCAGTACAACTACTACGGCAGATATCAGAAGGGCTTCTGGAACTCGATCCTCGGCCAGGAAGATGTCTATGTCACCACCGAGGACTACAGCTACATCGCTCAGAACGACGATGTCTATATGTACACGGGCGTTACATCAGTCACCAACGACCAGTCGATAACCGGCTTTATAATGATAAACCAGCGCACCAAAGAGGCTGTTTATTATTCGGTCGCGGGCGCAAAGGAGCAGTCGGCGCAGGCTTCCGCAGAGGGTCTCGATGAGATCAAGGCGGCAGGCTACACGGCAACGTTCCCGCTGCTGCTCAACATCGACGGCGAGCCGACCTACTTCATGGCTCTCAAGGATGTCAGAGACGACGGTTCTCAGATCATTCAGAGCTACGCGCTCATCAACGTCAAGCAGTACACGAAGATAAAGGTCTACGGAAAGACTCTTGCCGAGTGTCTTGCTAAGTATGTTGACCAGCTCAAGGCGAACGGCATCAATGTCGATATCGATGCGAACCAGGTTGTCGATCCTGCGGATAACCCCGACGCGCAGGGCGATTCCGAGACAAAGGTTCAGACCGTCAACGGCAAGATAGCCGATATCCGCACCCAGGTCATCTCGGGCGAGACATATTATTATATCAAGCTCGAGGGCGGCGACGTCTACTATTCGATAGCCGCTTCCAAGTCGACAACCGCCGTTATCCTCAACAGAAACGACACTGTCACGATTCGCTTCAACGCCGGCGAGGGTGCAATAGTTCCCGCGAGCGAGCTTGAAAAAGCGAAATAAAATAACAACAACAGGCGCCGCCGCAGATATTCTCTGCGGCGGCGTTTTCTATCTATTCGGTTTATATTTTCGGCAGAGAGTCGCTTATTCCCACGGCAGCGTTGACACATACGGCGAGGTCATCTGCTCTAAGTATTCCTGACCGCGCTCGGAGTCAATGGGTTCTCCCTTGACTGTGGAGAGCGGAATATCCGTTGAAACATCAAGAAACTCAAAGTGTATTTTGTCCGCCTTTACCCTTTTGGTGTAGCTGTAGCTTGAGCTAAGGTCAAATGTGACGGGGCCGCCGTTGGGATTGGGATAAGGATAAGGAGCGCGCCTCTGGCGAATAAAATACGCGTAGCTGTCTATAGGCAATTCCTTTTTGCCGAGAGTAACTTTGGCATACAGACTGTGATTTTCGTCGTTTGCCATTGCCTCGATTTCATCGGCTTGAGCCGTTGTCGTTTTGAGGGAGTATGTTATGTTGAATCCCATGTCGTTATAGTAGCAAAGGGTTATCGAAACATCCCCATATTTACTTTTGAGCTTTATGTCGCCGCGAAATACATGAAAATCCGGATATTTGCTTGTAAAGGCGTAGGAGTTGCCTGTGTCGAAATTCAATATGTACTCGGAGCGCATTATTTTGTTCGAACCGCAGGCGGCGAGGGACAGCATAAGGACGAGGCAGAGAGCTAAGCTTATCAATCTTTTCATAGGTGTTCCTCCGATTCTTTTGTGTTTTGATATTTGCTTGCGAGCCGACCCATCGGAATCTCCTTCTGTGCAGAAATGATATTTTTAATAAAAGTTTTAGTTGAGAACTTATCGCAACACAATGCTAACACAAATCGCCAATATTATAATTATACATAAGAATATTATGTATTTTTGTTACAAATTACAAAAATACATAATTCGATTTGTGTATTTGCAACAAAGAATTTATACGGTACGCAGAGTTACAATGCAGAAAAATCCCCCGCAGATTCGCTTTGCGGGGGACTGCTTTATTATATTATCTATCCGGCGTTATTGCTGAGAATGTGTTATGAAATAAATCAGTGCGATAACTCCCGCTGTGGCTGTTGCGCCGATAACGATGTTGTTTATCGTCACTATGGTGCCGACGCCTGCGGCAACTCCGAGAACGCCTGCAAGGGCGATCGGGATCCACATAACGGGCGACTGACCGTACTTCGCGCCGACATACCAGCTGTAGAGACCCCAGCCGAAAGCGTCGGTGAACTTGTAGAGGTGGGTGTCGTAGCTCCACGGATCGTTCTCGTCAAGCTCGAAGATGCGGACAGCTCTGGTTATGTATCTGCCGTAGGACTGGAAGGTAACGCCGGGGCACATGACAAGGTCGATGCCGTCAACGTTGCCGATGAAGGTGTTGATGTGGTCGTGACCGAAGGATGCCGCGATGACATCGCCGCGCTCTTTCCACGAAGCGAACTGACCGGAGTTGGTGTTCGACGGGCAGGGGAACTCGAGCAGTATGCCGGAAGCCTTGCCGGGCTTGAGCATGAGAAGCTTGTTCTCGCCGTTGATGACCTTGCTTATCGCGTTCTCGCCGCTGAACGGAGAATCAACGAGAAGCTCCGCGACCTCGGGGACTATGATATGCTGGAAAGCGATGGAGGGAACGAGGTGACCCTCTTTCTCCTCGAGCGCCTTGCTGGTCTTTTCGTACCAGTCTATCTGATCCTGATGAACGTAGTCGTAACCGCCGTTGACTCTGTCATAGTCGTTCGAGTCGATCATCCAGAGGTTGAACTTCGTCTCGCTGCCCTCGGAGGCATAGATAGGCAGGTTGTGCGTGCCGGTGCCGTACATCTCGGGCACTGCGTCATATGCGAGGCAGCCCGGGAAGGTCTGATAATATGCGAACTGCTCGTCGCGGCTTACGGGGCAGCCGTCGTCATTGTCGTGGTTGCCGAAAACAACGGTGAAGGGGATGCCTCTGTCAACAACGGGCTGAAGTATCGCCTTTATTCCGGCATAGACGCCCTCGGCGGTGTCTATCTTGCCGCCTGCAAGCTGGTCGCCGGTGAACACGACAAGGTCGGGCTTCTCTGCGTCGAGAGCCTTCTCCATAAACATTATTGTGGCTTCTCTCGGAACGTCGATATCCTGCGTGTCGGAAATCTGCATGATTTTGAACTTTCCGTCCTTGTTGAAACGCAGAACGTCATTGTTGTCGACCGCCGCAAAAGCGGGCGACGCCGCGGCTATGAGCATCACCGCGCACAGCACGACGGCGAGCAAAGCCTTGATCTTTTTACTCATGACTCTTTAATCAATCCTTTCTTCTCTCAGTATGAGCAACATATTAAAGCCTGATTATTATATAACTAATATAGCCAAAAATCAATCTGCAAAAGTCATAATTTTTATGTGCATTTTTGAGTTAGAATAGACAAACCGGGCGTTTTAAGCCCGGTTCGCAAATCGCATATTGTTAATTTTTCTGTTTATCCGCCGGATGTCGTCTCCGCTTTCTGGCTGTCTCCCTGACCCAACTTGTTCATCGCCTCGAGCGGGTCAACGGTCTTGCCGTTTATCGCGACGGTGAAATGGAGGTGCGCGCCGTCCGCCGCTTCAACCGGGACTGTGCCGAGGGTACCGATATGGTCGAACTGCTCGACCTCGTCGCCCGCCTTCGGCAGATTCTTGTCCGAGAGTCCGCAGTATCGCGCAACAAGCCCCTTGCCGTGGTCGATTTCAACCACGTTGCCCCAGAGCGGGTCGGAGTAGACTTTTGATACGCGCCCGTTCTGTATCGCGATAACATCGTTGCCCTGCGCGCCGCCGAAGTCGATGCCGTTGTGAACCCGCCAGTCGTTCGTCGTCTTGTTTTTCACCATCTCGTCCGCGCTGTAGTCCTTGCGGATGTCCGTGCCCATCGGCAGAGCGTAGCTGCCTGTGTAGGGCGTATTTTTGCTGTCGCTTTCTTTGGTCGTCTGCGCGGGCGCAGTTGTTCTGTCGTCGGGGACATTCTTCACGGGGTTGTTCGCCTGCGTCAGCGTCTCCTGCGGCACGGAGTAGTCTATATTGTACTGCCTTGAGGAATGCTCCGTCGAATTGTTGTCCGTCGGCGTTTTTGCTACGCGCATCGCGCCCCATACTCCCGCACCCGCCGCAAGAATGCAGAGCGCTGCGAGAATGTATATTCCCTTCGATTTGAAAAAGCTCTTTTTGTTGAATGAATTGTCTATCATATCTGCCTCGTTTCTCCGCGTGCGGTGTCACGGTGTTTTTTCATTCCTATTTTTGACCGCGCCGCCGCGCTTTATGCGCAAGGCAAAATTTATGAAAAATATAAAAATAAAAAAACGAAAAGACGCCCACCTTTCGGTGAACGTCCTTCCGTAATGAGGGGTTCGATGCAACTTTTAGCATCTGGTTTGAGGAGGGGTGATGCCTGACGAACTCAGGCACCGCACACTGCAGGGTGCGGCTCCCTGCCCTTGTGTGCAAATCTATGATAACCGAGGTTTGTTAAGCCCCTGTGAACAGAGTCTTAATAATCAGAATCAATTTTGTTAAGACTTTCGTTTCGTGCGACACTTCGTGAAAAAGTGTGCTTTTCGGCTTTTGTGAACTTTGCCCAAATCTGCGGCTCAAATTTCGGCATCCGCGGCGCGAAAGATTCTGCCGATATGCCTTGAACTATTTATTCAATTGTTTATAATTAAACTGATAATAAAGGTATATATTATATATCTTGAACACGATAGGAGAAACAATATGGGAAGAAAAGTCAGAATAGGCATCATCGGCTGCGGCGGAATCGCCAACGGCAAGCATATGCCCGCGCTCAAAAAAATCGAAGAGGCCGAGATGGTCGCTTTCTGCGATATCATTGAGGAGAGAGCCGTAAAGGCGGCAAAGGAGTTCGGCGTCGAGGGCGCAAAAGTCTATACGGATTACAGAAAGCTGCTCGAAGATGAGAGCATCGAGAGCGTTCATGTCTGCACCCCGAACCGCTCGCATTCGTTCATCACAATAGACGCGCTCGAAGCGGGCAAGCACGTTATGTGCGAGAAGCCCATGGCAAAGACCTATGCCGAGGCGAAGAAAATGTACGAGACCGCACAGCGCACCGGCAAAAAGCTGACTATCGGCTATCAGCAGCGCTGGAGACCCGATTCGCTCTATCTCAAAGAGGCGTGCGACAACGGCGATCTCGGCGATATCTATTACGGACGCGCCATCGCGCTGCGCCGCAGAGCCGTTCCGACATGGGGCGTTTTCCTCAACGAGTATGAGCAGGGCGGCGGTCCGCTTATCGATATCGGCACCCACGCGCTCGACCTCACCCTCTGGATGATGAACAACTACAAGCCCAAGATGGTCGTCGGCAATGTCTATAAAAAGCTCGGCAATCAGGAGCGTTCCGGCAACGCCTGGGGCGATTGGGATCCCGCACAGTACACCGTCGAGGATTCGGCTTTCGGCTTCGTCACCATGGAGAACGGCGCGACTATCTCCGTCGAAGCGAGCTGGGCGCTCAATATCGCCGACCCCAACGAGGCTGTTACATATCTCTGCGGCGACAAGGCGGGTGCGGATATGCGCGGCGGACTTCATTTGAACTATGTCAAATACGGCCGCCAGTGCATCGAGACTCCGAACTTTGAAGCCGGCGGAGCCGCATTCTTTGAGGGCGCGACCAGCGACCCCTCCGAGCTTGAAGCCCGCGCCTTCATCAACGCCATCATCAACGACACCGAGGTCAGCACCAAGCCCGAGCAGGCACTTGTTGTAACGCAGATACTTGAAGGAATATACGAATCCGCCAAGCAGGGCAAACCCTATTATTTCGAATAATATTACGCACATTGCGAGCCTTTTGCTCCCTTGCGTATCTCGATACGCGGCGGTCACAAAAAACTCACACTGCACGCAATCTTATTCAAAATGAGTTGATTCACACCACGCACATTGACCGTCCCGCGCGGGGATTGAGTATCTACATACACTGCGCCCCACGCGGAACAGCCACTGCACGCAATCTTATTCAAAATGGGTTGATTCATCATATCACGAACGTTGCGAGCCTTTTGCTCCCTTGCGTATCCCGATACGCGGCGGTCACAAAAAAACCACACTGCACGCAATCTTATTCAAAATGAGTTGATTCACATCACGCACATTGACCGTCCCGCGCAGGGCTTGAGTATTAGGCGTATATATGCTCTGTGCGAAACGGCACCGCAATGTGATTTACACTTTTAAAATTTATCTCAAACAGGAGAAGAAACATGAAAATTGCAGTTCAGCTTTACAGCCTGCGCGACATTATCAAAGACAGCGGCGAGAATCTTCTCGCCATTCTTCCGCGCGTCAAGGAGCTCGGCTATGACGGTGTTGAGTTCGCCGGATATTTCGGCGTTGACGCGGCAACTCTGCGCGCGGCTCTCGACGATGCCGGACTCGTTGCCGTCGGCACCCATATCGGGCTTGAAAATTATTCGCCCGAGAACTTCGACAAGACTGCGGAGTTCTGCCGCACGCTCGGCATGAAAACCATGGGCATGGGCGGCGCCGCCCACGACACGCCAGAGGATCTCAGGGCGACCTGCGCCGCGATAAAAGCGGCGGACGAGCGCGCCGAAAAAATCGGCATGAGCGTCTATTATCACAACCACTGCTCCGAGTTCGAGCCGAATTCCGAGGGCGTTATCCCGTTCGATGAGCTTAAAAAAGCCGGTCACCTCGAGATAGACACCTACTGGAGTTTTGTCGCCGGTCAGGATAACTACAAGTTCATCACCGAAAACCGCGACAGGATAGTTCAGCTCCATGTCAAAGACGGAGTCGACCACAATCCCATGGCTCTCGGCGAGGGCAACTGCGATATCCCCGAGGTCATTCGCGCGGCGAAAGATATCGGCATCGAGTGGCTGATAGTCGAAAATGATGATCCCGTGCCGAACGGTCTTGACGACGTCGGCAGGAGCATAAAATATCTCAAATCCATTATCTGATTCCGAAAGGAGCTATAAAAATGAAATTAGGTGTATTTACCTGCCTTTTGGGCAATCTTCCGCTCGAAGAGGCTCTCAAGTATTTCAAATCCAAGGGCATTGAGATGGTCGAGATAGGCTGCGGCGGTTACCCCGGCAACTCCCATGCCGACCCCGATACCCTGCTCGCCGATCCTGCGGCTCTGAGCACTTTTAAATCCACCGTCGCGGACAGCGGCCTTGAGATAAGCGCGCTCAGCTGCCACGGCAACCCTGTCCATCCGAACAAGGCTATTGCCGCCGAGTTCGACAAGACGATAAAGAACACCATCCTTCTCGCCGAGAAGCTCGGTATTCATCAGATCAACACATTCTCCGGCTGCCCCGGCGACCAGGAGAACGCGAAGTATCCCAACTGGGTCGTCTGCCCATGGCCGAACGACTTCTCCGAGATACTCGAGTGGCAGTGGAACGAAGTCCTCATTCCCTATTGGACTAAGACCGTCGCTTTTGCAAAGGAGCACGGCGTCGATAAGATAGCCTTCGAGCTTCATCCGGGCTTCTGCGTCTACAATACCGAGAGCATGCTCAAGATACGCAAGGCAGTCGGTCCCGAGCTCGGCGCGAATTTCGACCCGAGCCACCTCATCTGGCAGGGCATGGATCCCGTCGCCTGCATCAGAGCGCTCGGCGACGCGATATTCCACTTCCACGCCAAGGATACGAAAATCGACAAGTACAACACTGCCGTCAACGGCGTGCTTGACACCAAGCCCTATGCGGACGAGATTCACCGCTCGTGGATATTCCGCTCCGTCGGCTACGGCAACGACTACGCATATTGGAAGGATATGATCTCAAACCTGCGCATGGTCGGCTATGACTATGCTATCAGCATCGAGCATGAGGACTCCCTCATGAGCCAGGACGAGGGTCTTTCAAAGGCAGTCGACTTCCTCAAGGATGTCCTTATCACCCAGAACACCGGCGATATGTGGTGGGTGTGATAAAACTTTTCGCGAAACAAATTTATATCGGGAGTATACAAAACAATGGATAAGAATAAGAAGATAGGTTTTGCCGTTATAGGCTACGGCGGAATGGGCAGCTGGCATGCGTCGACCTGCGCGGACGATTTCAAAGACACGGCTGAACTCATAGGCATCTATGATATCAAGCCCGAGAGGCGCGCAGCCGCCGAGGCTGAGGGCATTCATGCTTTCTCCTCGCGCGAGGAACTGCTCGCTGACGAGAGAATCGACCTCGTCACCGTTGCAACGCCCAACGATGTACATAAAGAGATAGCCATAGCCGCCATGGCGGCGGGCAAGAATGTTATCTCCGAGAAGCCCGTGGCTCTGAGCCAAGAGGAGCTTGAGGAGATGATAGCCGCGTCCAAAAAGTACGGCAAGCTCTTCACCGTCCATCAGAACAGACGCTGGGATCCGGACTTCAAGTGCGTCCAGAAGATCCTCGCGGATAACGAACTCGGCAAGGTGTTCCGCATCGAGTCCCGCGTTCAGGGCTCGCGCGGCATCCCCGGCGACTGGCGCAATCAGAAGGCGCACGGCGGCGGCATGGTGCTCGATTGGGGCATCCACCTGCTCGATCAGGCACTGCGCATCGGCGAGGGCAGAAAGCTCATCTCCGTCTATGCAGAGCTGACAAATGTCACCAACGAGGAATGCGACGACGGCTTCAGAGTCACGCTTATCTTCGAGGGCGACCTTTCGATGTATGTCGAGGTCACCACGAGCAACTTCATCGAGCTTCCGCGCTGGTATATCCTCGGCGAGAACGGCTCCACAGTTATAAATGACTGGGATCTCAACGGCGAGATAGTCAAGGTCTCCGATTGGGAGAACCGCGACGCAGTGCCGATCCTCGCTGGCGTCGGACTGACAAAGACCATGGCTCCGAGAACCGATGATACCATCAAGCGTTATCCTCTGCCCAAGGTCGATTCGAGCTGGACTCAGTTCTATGAGAACGTCTTCGCTGCTCTCAGAGGAGAAGAAGAGCAGCTGATAACGCACGACCAGCAGCGCAGACTGCTCAAGCTCGTTGATGCCATTTTTGAGAGCGGAAACGAGAACAAGGTCGTTTTCTTCGACAAATAATATCTTATATTTCGCCGCGCGTGAAAGCCGAAAGACTTTTACTGCACGGCGATTTTTGATTTGGCAGTAATTCCTCTTTAGGTCTCGTTATATTGCATAGCGGGCTAACTTTTAGTGCAAAGTGCATAAATCGCAGCTTGTGAATTTGGCTATAATAATCAAGAAGTAGAGATTTGTGAACAAAAAATGAAGATTTGCTTCCGGGGATTGACTAACGGTCATTTTTGTAGTAAAGTATCTCACGCAAAAGAAAGTGACCGGCAGTCAGTTCGGAGGTGAACACATGGCGACGGTTGAAGAAAACAAGACCGAGAAGCGGTCGAAGCTTATGGAAGCGGCTCATTCGCTCTTTACGAGCGGCAGCGCGCTCAAGCCTCCGACAATAGACGAGGTCGTCAAAATGGCGGGCGTTGCCAAAGGTACGTTTTATCTGTACTTCAAAGATAAATACGACCTTATGGATCAGCTCTTTTTGAAAAAGCTCGCCGAGTGCGTCAATTCCGCGCTCTTTAAAACGCGACAGCAACTCGCCGGCAAGCAGGCTGAAGACGCCGAGCGCGTGAACGCATTTCTCGATAACGTCTTTATGTATATCGATGAAAACAAAGCGTTCCTGCCCCTCGTCAGAGACCGCGTCTCCTCGTGCTACCGCCTGATGCTCAAGGGCAGGGAAGCGGAGCTCAAGGATGCTTACGACAGCCTCGTAAAGCTGTTTTTGAGCCACGGCTTCACGGAATACGAGAGCGAGATGAACATATATATGTTAGTCTCGATGCTCGCGCCCGTCAGCTGCGACAGCGCGATCCAGGGCGAACCGTATAAGCTCGATGAAATAAAGAGTGGAATGCAGCGCCTTACAAACAAACTTTTAGCATAATAAGGAGGAAAGGGATATGATATCTAAAAAGTTAGCAAAGTGGATAGCCTACCATCCCAAAACTGTTCTGATAGTTTGTCTTATCCTGATAATCCCGTCGATAATCGGATATTTCCTGACGGGCGTCAACTATGACATTCTGTCATATCTGCCGGAGAACCTTGAATCCGTTCAGGGCGAGCAGATACTCGATGAAACCTTCCACAATTCGGCGAGTTCATTTATTATAGTAAAAGACACCGAGCCCAAGGACATCCAGAAGCTCGAGGATCAGATCCGTCAGGTCGAGGGCGTCAGCAATGTTATCGGCGCCACTGATATCGCGGATGTGACGATACCGAAAGAGATTCTTCCCGAGGTTCTGACCAACGTCTTCTATTCGCAGGACGGCAGCTCGACGTTGATAATGGTTCAGTATAAGAACTCCGGCTCGTCTCAGGTGACTATGGACGCTATCGCTTCCATACGCAAGATAATGAACAAGAATATGCTCCTGAGCGGCCTTTCGGCGATAACCGTTGATACAAAAGACCTGACAAACAGCCAGGCTCCGCTCTATGTCGTAATCGCCATTGCCCTCGCACTTATAGCGCTGTCGTTCACGATGACCTCGTGGGTGCTCCCGTTCGTGCTCCTTGCGGCGCTCGGCACTGCGGTCATATACAACATGGGCACGAATATAATCTTCGGCGAGATTTCGTTCATAACGAAGAGTATCGCCGCTATCCTCCAGCTCGGCGTTACCGTCGACTACTCCGTCTTCCTTATGGACAGATTCGAGGAGGAGAAGAAGCACCATGACACGAAGAAGGACGCCATGGCTGCGGCAATCGATTCGACCTTCCTTTCCCTTATGGGCAGCTCGCTGACCACCGTTTTCGGCTTCCTCGCGCTGTGCTTCATGAGCTTCACGCTCGGCAAGGATATGGGTCTTGTCATGGCAAAGGGCGTTATCCTCGGCGTTCTGACCGTCGTTACCTTCCTGCCCTCGCTGATACTCATGCTCGACAATGTCATTGAAAAGACAAGACATAAGAGCCTTGCGCCGAAGTTCAACAAGATAAGCGACTTTGCGATAAAACACAGAAGAGTTATAGCGATAATCTTCCTCGTGCTCTTCATCCCGTCCTATCTCCTGCAGAACAACGTCAAGAAGTATTACAACATGGATAAGGCGATCCCGCAGGATCTGCCGTCAATATCCGCGCTCAATACGATGAAGAAAGACTTCAACATGGCAACGACCCACTTCATCATCCTTGACGATAAGATAACCGAAGCGAATATAAACGCGCTGACGAGCGAACTCAACGATGTCGAGGGCGTCACGAATGTCCTCTCGCTCAACAGCTTCATCGGCACGGCTATACCGAGCGCAATGCTCCCTGATTCGATAAAGGAGATATGCGTCCAGGACGGCAAGCAGCTTATGATGCTCAACTCCTCTTACTCGGCTGCGACCGACGAGGAGAACGCACAGATCGAAAAGATAACCTCGATAGTCAAGAAGTACGACGAGGGCGGAATACTGACGGGTGAAGGAGTCCTGACTAAGGATCTGATAACCGTCGCCGAAAAGGACTTCGTCGTCACCGGCGCTATCTCGATGCTCGCGATATTCATTCTTGTCGCAATAGTTTTCAAGTCCCTGTCGATACCGCTGATACTCGTCGCGTCGATAGAGCTTGCAATCTGGGTCAACATCAGCATTTCGACCTTGACGGGCACTACGATATGCTTCATCGCGCCGACTATCATCAGCTGCGTGCAGCTGGGTGCAACGGTCGACTACGCAATACTCATGACAACAAGATTCAGAGAAGAACTCCAGAAGTGCGGCGATAAGCTCAAGGCTATCAAGATAGCCGCGAAGGAGTCGAGCCGCTCGATATTCCAGAGCGCACTCGTGTTCTTCAGTGCAACGTTCGGCGTCTACTGCATCTGCGATATCGATATAGTCAAGGGCGTCTGCCTCATGCTTGCAAGAGGTTCCGTTATCAGCGCACTCGTTATCATGGTTATGCTTCCCGGCATTCTCGCCATCTGCGAAGGCGCTATCAATAAAACATCCATCGGCTGGCGCGCTCCCCGCGTTAAAAAGGAACGCAAGAGCCGCAAGGCAAAGGCTTGAACAAGGAGGGCAATAAAATGAAGAAAAACTTTATTCTCAAATCGGCGCTCTGCCTCACTCTCGCGGCGAGCATACTCACCATGGGCGCATGCAAGAGCACCGGCGACAACAGCGACACCACCTCGGCGTCCGGCGACGAGCAGCCCGCACCCGTATATTACACCGATGTGCCCGGCTCCGTGAAGAAGAGCGAGACCGTGTATGTCAACATGGACAACAGCGGCGATGTCAAGGATATCACCGTCACCGACTGGCTCCACACCGACAAGGGTCAGGTCAAGGTCAGCGACACAAGCTCGCTGAAAAACATCACCAATGTCAAGAGCAACATCAAGCCCGTCAGCGAAAACGGCGGTATTACATGGCATATGGACACGACCGACCTCTATTACAGCGGCAAGAGCAACAAAGAGCTGCCTGTAAAAATTAATATCAAATACTTCCTCGACGGCAAAGAGATGTCCGCCAAGAAGATTTCCGGCAAGAGCGGCAAGGTCGAGATAAAGATCTCCGTTGAAAACAATCTCTACAAGACCGAGAAGATAAACGGCAAGCAGGTCAAGATCTACAATCCCATCGCGGTTGTCGGCGGCATGATTCTTCCCGAGGGTCAGTTCCAGAACATGACTCTCACAAACGGCAAGCTCGTCGGCGACGGCACAAAGGAAATCGCCCTTGTTGTCAGCATGCCCGGCATGAACGAAACTCTCGGACTCGACAAGCTCAATATCGAGGATCTGAACTTCGCCACCGAGTTCACCCTCTCCGCCGAAGTTGAGGACTTCTCGCTGGGTAATATGTACTTCGCGGCAGTGCCGATCTCCATGCTTGGCAGCGAGCTTCAGCTGCCCGACAGCGTGAGCGATCTCCAGACCACACTCGGTCAGCTCAAGGAGCTTGAAAAGGCTCTCAACTCCATGGATCCCAACAAGGTCATAACGAGCCTTATGACCAACAAGACGAAGATAAACGAGCTCGTCAACACGATGAACGAGGCGGTCGAGCTCTATCAGAACAACCGCGTCCTCTTCGAGATTCTGCCCAAGTATATGACCGAAGAGAACATCGCAAAGTTCAAGAAGCTCTTCAACAGCCTTGACCCCAACGAGCTCAAGGAAGTTATAACCCTGCTCAACAACCCCGTGCTCCAGAAGTTCTTCAAGAACCTGCCCGAGATAGCAGAGAATATGAACGATGTTCTGCCCCTTATCGAGGAGCTTTCAAAGGATATGTCCGACCCCGAGGTTCAGAAGGCAATAAACAACCTGCCCAAGACCCTCGAGCAGCTCTCCGAGATACAGAAGACCATTGACGATAATCAGGAGCTTATAGACGGACTCGCAAAGCTCATGAGCAAGGAGAATGTCCAGAAGCTCAATGATCTTATCGACAGCATCGATTCCGGCGACTATGCAGGCAAGCTCCAGAAGTACGGCGTGCTCGCCGAGGATGCCGACGATCTTATCGCGAAGCTCCAGTCGATGATATCCTACGGCGCATCGTATGATATCTACACCGAGAAGACTGCGGGCACCGAGTCGAACGTAATGTTCATCTATCAGACCACGCCCATCGCTTCGAGCAGCAGCACTTCGACCACCACGACCGACACCACCGAGTCGCTCCCGTGGTACAAGAAGATATTCAAGAAATAAGATTCAATAATAAAAGACTGCGGACAGTGGATTGCTGTTCGCAGTCTTTTGCTTTTGGACAAAACTTAAAAAGTGTCCCAAAATGCGACACTTTCTGAAAGGTGAGATTTTTTGGCACAAAACCGAGTTTTTGACCGTATGAAAAAATGATAAAGGCGGTTATAATATAGCCAAAGACCGACGGACGCGGCAGTCCCTCTTTTCCATCTTTTCCCTTATTCCTTACAAATTCTGCCAAGTCTGTCGGCCTTATTGATTAGACGACCACTCAATACTATCCTCCAAAATAGTTATTGCCTTTCCAAATGACGGCGGGAGCGCACCGGATATCCGATGCGCTCCCGTTCGTTTTTTTATTTTATTTGCTGTTCTTTTTTTCAAGAGCCTCGCGCAGAGCCTCCGCGAACTGGTCGGGGCATGAGGTCTGCTTGAAGCCGCAGCGGATGCCGTCGAACCTGTCGATGATTTCCTCCGCATCCATTCCCTCAACTATCGAGGATATTCCAGCGAGGTTGCCGTTGCAGCCGCCCGTGAAATGGACGTTGTGAACGGTGTTGTCATCGTCAATGTCAAAATCGATGCGCCTTGAGCAGGTGCCGTGAGTGGTATATGAATATGTCATGTTCATTCCTCCGTTTTCGTCATACTTCCTCTATTCTAAACCAAAACGGAGCTTTTTTCAAGATGCGCCGCGGCAAATACATATATTACATCAGGATATACATCAGCGCGAATATCGTCAGCATATCCGCCCCGTCAGCCGAGAGAATTATTATCAGCGCGATTATCAGCAGCCTGTCGTCGTCAACGGGCGGAGCGGGCGGTCTCTGCGGCTTCGGCTTATCGGGCGGCTTCGGCGGTCGCTCAGGCGGTTTTGGAGGCGGCTCGGGACGGTTCGGCGGCGGATTGGGACGGTTGCACTGCCTCTGCTCGCCGCCCTTTATCGCCGCACGCCTCTGCATCTCTCTGGCGCTCGCTATCGCCCTTTCTCGCATTCTCGCGAGCTCGTTTTCCGTATATGCGGGCATGCCTATTTCCTCCCGAGATCCTCTATCATCGGCAAAAGGTCAATGAGCTTTATCAGCTGCATCGCGTCGTCCGCTCTGCGGCGGCGCGGCTCGCTGAGCAGGGGACGCAAGGCGGCGATGAGGTCGCAGCGGCTGTCATGGCGGTTCATCGCGCTCATTATCTGCGCTATCTTCGCCATCGTCGCCGGATCCATGGAAAAGCCCCGGTCGCTGTCGTTCTGACTTTGCTCCTGCTCCGATGAGCCGAGCAGACTGCGCGCCGCGTCGCCGAGAGCCTTCATGTCGTCGTCGCTTAAAGAGGAGAGTATGTCGCCGATGTTGTCCATAGCTTACCCCTTGTTATCCACTCCGAATTTCTTCATCAGCCGCTGTGCTTCGGGGCTTTGAAGCAGTTTTTCGAGAGCCGATTTGTCGCTGAGAACTTCGTTCAATTTCTGCCGTTTCTCGTCGCTGAGCTGCTTCGACACCGCGTTTATCGCCTTTTCGGGGTCTGCGGCGTCCTTGCCGCCGAACGATGCGGCGAGCTTCATCAGCTGTTCGGGCGTCATGTTTCCGGGGCTGTTAATATTGCTCATTGCAAAACCACCTTTTTTCATATATAATAAACTTATGCACGCGCTCCCCGCATAGAACCTGTCGGGCGCGCAGGCATTATACGGGTCATATGACCTGAAAACGGGGCGAAATAATGCGAATACTTGTTCTTTCCGATTCCCACGGTATGCCCTCGCGCATACTCGACGCGGTCGAAGCGCATCCCGAGGCCGAGGCGCTGATTTTTCTCGGCGACGGCGAGCGGGACCTCGACACGGTCGAAAGTTATTATCACAGCCTGCCGAATGTAATAAAGGTCGCGGGCAACTGCGATTTTTCTTCCGATCTGCCGCTTCTGCGCGTGGTGACCCTCGGTGGGAAAAAGATATACTGCACCCACGGACACGCCGAGCATGTAAAATACGGCACGGACGAGCTCCTTCTCCGCGCAAGGCAGGAGGGCGCCGACATAGTATTATACGGCCATACCCACACGGGTGTTACTTGCTATGACGACGGGCTCTATATCATGAATCCCGGCAGCATACGCGACGGGCACTACGGCATGATCGATATCGTGCCGGGCGGAATAATGCTCAACGAAGCTAAACTCTGAGGTGAAAAATGTCTGCTCCGCTTTTTGACGCCGTGACGGCGCACGCAAAAAAGCAAAAGGTCAGTATGCATATGCCCGCGCACAAAGGCAATTTTCCCGCGCTCGGCGGCATACAGAATTTTGATATAACGGAGATACCGGACACCGGAAGCCTCTTTGACGGCGAGGGCGCAACGGCTCTCGCAGAGGCGCAGGCGCAAAAGCTGTTCGGCTCTGCGGCAACATTTATGAGTGCCGGCGGCTGCACGCTCTGCATCCAGGCGATGTTCAGAGCCGCCGCGCCGCACGGCGGAAAAATTGTCTGCGGGCGCGTTGTCCACCGCAGCGCGGTCAACGCGATGTCACTGCTCGGCATCGAGCCCGTGTGGGTTCTGCCGGACTCGAGCGCAGGCGAGCGGTTTTCCGGGCGCATAACCGCAAAGAGTGTGCGCCGCGCACTCGAAAAAACGCCTGAGGCGAAGGCTGTATATATTACCTCGCCCGATTATTTCGGCGTTATCAGCGATGTCAAAGCGATAGCGGACACTGCGCGCAAGTTCGGAGTGCCCCTGCTCGTGGACTGCGCCCACGGATCGCATCTGAAATTCTTGGAAAAAGATATCTCGCCTCTTAACCTCGGAGCGGCAATGAGCGCCGAGAGCGCGCATAAGACCCTGCCCGTCCTGACGGGCGGCGCGTGGCTCCAGATCGGCGACGAATGCTTTGTGCCTGAGATTCGCCGCGCCATGGCGCTTTTCGGCTCGACGAGCCCGTCTTATCCGATAATGATATCTTTAGACCTCGCGCGCGACTGGCTCGAAAACAACGCGGGTGAATTTATCCGCCTGAGCCGGCGCGTGAAAAAAACAAAGGAAATTTGCCGCTCGCTCGGGCTTATCCTGCCCGAAGGCGAGTGCGACCCGACGCGCATAGCATTTGATGTTCAGAAATTCGGCTTCGACGGCGCAGATGTCGGCGAGCTTCTGCGTGCGCACGGCATCGAGCCCGAATATGCGGGGCTCGGGAAGATAATCCTTATCCCGTCCGTCATGAATACGGAAGAGGATTTTGATAGGCTTGATTCAGCTCTTTTTGATATATTTTCAAAAGCTGCGCCGTGCGGCAAATCGCCAATCGGAGTCAATGCATTTTTGCCGCGCATCAGCATGACACCGCGCGAAGCTCTGCTCGCGGAGTGCGAATATATAAATATCGACTCCGCACTCGGGCGGACGGCGGCGGAGGCATATTGCCCGTGCCCGCCCGCTATTCCCGCGGCAATGCCGGGAGAAATACTCGGCGAGCGGGAGATAGAGGAACTTCGCAGATACGGTATTTTCAATATAAAAGTTGTAAAATAATCTAAGATGTTTTATAATATTATTGAGTAAGATATGAAAGGAGCTCTTCCGATGAAACTCATCATCGCGATAATCAGCAACGACGACTCATATGACGTTTTGAGCGAGCTTACAAAGGCCGGCTTTGACGCTACGAAGCTGTCAACTACGGGCGGATTTCTGAGCGCGGGCAATGTCACCCTGCTCATAGGCGTTGAGGACAGCCGCGTTGACGATGTCATGGAGATACTCAGGGAAAACAGCTCCAGACGCACTCAGCTCATGACTGCCGCTCCCGCTTATAATGCGGAGAGCTTCGTGACCCTGCCCGTTCAGGTCGCGGTCGGCGGCGCTACCGTGTTCGTTGTGAACATGGATAAATTCTATAAGCTGTAATGTTGGAGAACATATGGGATTCGAGTCTTTGCAAATATCAGAGCCGCTGAAAAAGGCTCTGAGTTCCTCTGTGAACTCAGGGCGTTTTCCCCATGCCGCGATTCTTGAGGATGAGGACAGCGAACGCCTGATGGAGACCGCGAAGACCCTCGCTGCCGCACTCGTGTGCTCGGGGGACGATAAGCCCTGCGGCAGGTGTATAAACTGCCTCAAGGCGCGCTCGGATTCGCATCCCGATATAAAAATTTTCGAGCCCGACCCGAAAACGAATAACTTCAAGGTCGAGACCGTCCGCGAGATACGCTCGGATGCCTATATAGTCGCAAACGAGGCGGACAGAAAAGTTTATATTTTAAAAGACGCGCAGAATATGCTCGTCCCCGCGCAGAACGCATTGCTCAAAGTTCTCGAAGAGCCGCCGGAGGGCGTGTGCTTTCTACTGCTGACGGATGACAAGAATGTGTTTTTGCAGACCGTTTTGTCCCGCTGCGCAGTCTTTTCTCAGGGCGGCGGCAGGCGCGTGGACAGCGGCGTTTTTGAAGCGGCGCGGGCTGTTGCGGCGGCTGTGCCGGAGGCTAATGAATATCCTCTGCTCGCGGCGACTGCGGCGTTCGAAAAGGATAAAACGCTCTTCAGAGCAGTTTTGCAGGTTCTGCCCGAATTCTTTCGCGCGGCGGTGCTGATAAAATCCGGAGTAGAAGCGCCCGAGGAATATAAAACCGAGGCGCAGAAGCTCGCGGGAAATGTCACAACTGCGAATCTCATGTGCATGATAACCTGCGCCGACGATTTGGCGGCTTCGTTTGAAAGAAATGAAAATTACACTCTGCTTATTACCCGTATGTGCGCCGAGCTGCGCAGGGCATCCGGCAGATGAAAGGATGAAATAAATGGCCCAGGTCATAGGAGTCAGATTCAGAGAGGTCGGAAAAGTCTATTATTTTGACCCTCTCGATAATAAATTCGAAAAGGGCGACCATGTTATTGTCGAGACCGTCCGCGGAATGGAGTGCGGCGAAGTTGCGCTCGAAAACAGCGAGGTCAGCGACGAGGAGATAGTCAAGCCCCTGAAGTCCGTTGTGCGCCGCGCGACGGAGGCGGATCTGAAAATAGTCGAGGAGAACCGCAAAAAAGAGCAGGAAGCTTTTGATATCTGCCTGCAGAAGATAGCCGACCACGGGCTCGACATGATGAAGCTCGTCAATGTCGAATACGCCTTCGACGGCAAGAAGATACTTTTCTATTACACCTCCGATGTCAGAGTCGATTTCCGCGAGCTCGTAAAAGATCTTGCCCGCGTGTTCCGCACGAGGATAGAGCTTCGTCAGATAGGCGTGCGCGACGGGTCGAAGATGCTCGGCGGTCTCGGCATGTGCGGCAGACCGTTCTGCTGCAGCACGTTTATCGGCGATTTCCAGCCCGTGTCGATAAAGATGGCAAAGGAGCAGGGACTCTCGCTCAACCCCGTCAAGATAAGCGGCACCTGCGGCAGGCTCATGTGCTGCCTCAAATATGAGCAGGACAACTACGAGTATCTGCTCAAGATAACCCCGAAGCAGGGCGCGCTCGTCGATACCCCCGAGGGCAGGGGAACCGTAGTCGAAGTCAATCTTCTCTCCGGTCAGCTTAAGGTCAGACTCGACCGCTGCCCCGATGCCGCGCCGCATTCGTTCAACCGCCGCGAGGTGAAGACGATAAAGGACGGCAAAATAAAGGTCGACCGCTCTGAGCTCGAGGCTCTCAAGGGAATAGAATAAACGGGGACATAATTTTACTCTTGATTTTTCTATATAATGTGATACAATGATTGTACAGCGTATGCGGATATCCGTGTGCGATGTTAAAGAGAAATATGTGTAAGGAGGATTGACTAATGGCTTATCATATCAGCGACGATTGCATTTCCTGCGGCGCTTGCGAGGCTGAGTGCCCCGTAGGAGCTATTTCTGAGGGCGACGGCAAGTTCGAGATCAACGCAGATCTCTGCACCGAGTGCGGTTCCTGCGCAGATGCTTGCCCTGTTGGAGCTCCCCAGCAGTAATCAATCTTTACATCAGAAAAGCCTGCACGGTTCATGCTGTGCAGGCTTTTTACTATGCAGACAAAAAATCCTCCGTATGAGATATATCATACGGAGGATCGTTTGCTTTATTTGGCTTTTACTCAGCCGATTTTCGGCTTGAGAACAGTCTCATAGAAGTTGTCGACTGCCGCGTAGAAGTCCTCAACGCCGCCGTCGTTCTTGATGACATAGTTTGCCATCTTCTCGCTCTCGCTGGTGTGGAAGATCTCCTCCTCGTGGAGATCGTTCTCGCGGAGCTTCTCAACGCTCTTGCCGTCGCGCTCGGAGCCGCGGGCGATCATTCTCTGATAGCGAACCTCGTCGTCGCTGATAACAACGTCAACAAGGATGAAATCCTCGCCGAAAGCCTTGCGGAAAATCTCGATGTCCGAGGGCGGACGAATGCCGGAAACAAGGTAGTTCGGAGCGTCCGACTCCTTTATCTTCTTGACGATCATCTCGGGGAAGAAGGTCTGGCCGAACTCGCCCATGTACTTCTTGCTGGTAGCATGAAGATTGTCGCGGGTCAGCTCAAGGCCGTCCTTAGTTGCGAGCTCGCGGACAACATCGCCGATGGAGATCATCGGGAAGCCATACTTCTGAGCAACATAATCAAGGAAGAAATCCTTGCCTGTGCCGTTCTTACCGACAGCTGCTAAAATCATAATTTATACCTCCATTTTGTTTTCGCAAATATTATATATTATGGCGGAGGCTTTGTCAATTCCCGATTCTGTCCGCACTGTGGATGCGCACGCATATCGCCGTCATGTCGTCGGATTTTTTGCCCTTGCGGCGGCTGAGTGCCGCAGCGGTCAGCTCCTCGGCGAGCCCCTGCGCGTCCCCGCGCCAGGAGCGGATGAGCTTCGTTATCCATTCGCTGCCGTCCGCCGCGACTCCGTCGGATATCATGACAACTGTGTCGCCCTCGCGAAGCTCTGCGCCCGCCTTTGAAAAGCCGATGCGGCTGAGTATGCCCGCCGGGAGCGATGGCAGCTCGAGTATCGCGGTGCGCCCGGAGCGCTTTATGAAGCAGGGCGCCGCGCCGGCCTTGAAGAAGCTTATCTCGCCCGAATACGGGTCGAGCGACGCTATGTCGAGGGTCGCGAGGCTCTCGTCCTCGCTCTTGGCGATGAGCGCGGTGTTGACCGTTCTGAGTGCCGTCTCGCAGGATAGCCCGGAGCAGATTAGCGACGCGAAAAGGTCGGTCGCCATAGCCGAGTCGACCGCGGCGCGCCTGCCCGTCCCCATGCCGTCGCTTAAAATTATCACATTCCGCCCGTCTTCAAGTCCCACGCAGTCGTAGCAGTCGCCGCAGTCGCCGTCGTCCGAACCCGGTCGCTGATCCGAGCCTATCTCGAAGCAAAATCGCGGCTTTTCGCCGAATGTCAGCTCGACACCACCATCGATATCGCGTATCGCGGGGAGCGCCAGAGCCGCGCCGAGCTCTTTTGAAAGCGCGTTTGTCGCCTCGCGCAAAACGGCATTCTCCGGCAGCTCGGCGATTTTTGCCGTGAGTATTATATGTCCCGCGCCGTCTCTTTTGCAGCACGCGGAGAGGACATTCATGCCGAGCCCGCCGAGCGTATCAGAGGCGGCAGAGGTCTGAGAGGGGAGAAACATATCGCTCTTTGCCGTCTCTGCGCCTATCTCGCCGAGAATATCCGCCATCGCGCCGAAGCTGTCCGCGACCGCGCAGCGGAGCTGATTGGTTTTCTGCGCCGCGCACGCCGATGCAACGCTGCTTGCAAAAACGCGGTTGAAATTCTCTGCGACCGCCGAAGCTTTCGGGCACTCGGCGCAAAACTCCGTGCCGAATTCGGCTGATGTTATGTGATTTTCTTCACGGAGTATCTTCACAGCGTCCCAAAAAGTCCGTTCGCGGAGCTTTTCGTTTTTGCCGGCGCATTTTCCGCATGCGGCGCAGACAGATTGCTTTACCCGCGCGGTTATTATCTCCGGCTCGTCGGGGCGCGCCGAGTCTATCTTCTTGCCAACCCGTTCAATGCACTGACCGACGCCCTCGAGTGCGCTCTCCGCGTCGCCGAGCCGTCTGCACAGCTCGCCTCGAGCGCCGCTGGGCGCATATTCCTGCGCGGGACTCAGACTGTCGCGCAGCTTTTCGAGCTTCGAGCGCGGGATGAGAACAAATATCAGCGCCGCCGCCGCGCTCTCCGCTATCACGGCTATCGTCTGCGGGTTCGGCGAAATGACCGCGCTTATCCCGCATATGCAGATGAACGCCGCGGATATCCCGAGCTGGCCGAACTGATAAAACAGCCCGGCGCAGAGCCCCGCCGCCGAATACACAGCACCGAGAGCGGGATCGCCGCACGCCGCCGCGAGCGCTATTCCGGAGCATATGCCGCCGAACGCGCCGCCCGCTTCGCGCAGAGTGAAGCACAGGAGCATGACGATAAACGCCGCCGCAGTCCCGGCGGGGCGGAAGTTCATGATATCAAACTCCGCGAGCGCTGCGAGTGCCGCGCAGCAGGAGATGGCGACGCATATAATATCGCGCCTGCCAAGCCGCCGGGCTTCTTTCTTTTTATCAATGAGCGCGAGTGAACGCGAGAAAAAATATGTCATTCCGCCCGCGAGAACGCAGTCGGCGAGAAAAGAGACAATGCCGTTTAGCGAAAAGCCTTCGACGAGCAGAACGGCTATGCCGGTTGAAGCGCAGCAGAGAGCCGAGGCGATCGGCGCGACTTTTCGCGCGCTGCTTTCTCCGCGCAGACGGCCGACGGAAAAGTTTATCAGTGCGATTCCTGCGACGCACGCCATGTATCTTATCCCTGCCGTCCCCGAAAAGGACAGCAGATAGCCGACGAGTGCGCCGACCGACGCCGCGAGCGCATATGACCCGGCGGCGGCAGCGGAAAACGCGAGCCCGAGCGGCGAGAGGCTGCCGAAAATCTTCGCGCGCGCGAGCAGCAGCCCGACTGCGCACGAAAATATACATTTGAGCGAAAAGATAATTTTCTCCCGCTTTTCTTCGTCTATGAACCTGAACTTGTCCGCCTTGGCTTTTGAACGCTCCATGTTTTTTTCACTTCTCTTTTTCGATATTGCGCCGCAAATATTTATGTACGGGCTGTTTTGACACAATTATTATTTTATATTTTCGCATATAAAAAATGTGTCAAAAATACCGCGGCAAAAAACACAAGCTTTTGCCGCGGTATGACGAGAAGTGTCAATATTGAATTTTAAAAGTAAAAACTATTCGCATAAAGCTAAAGATAGTTGCACTTTACGCCTGCTCTGCGCCGTAATTGCTCATAAAGACGGCGCGGCAGATGTTCGGAGATATGTGATCTGCGGCGATGATGCCGTAGTGCCTGCCCGATGTAAATTCATATTTCCTGAACCGGCGGTTGATGAACGCCGAGCCGACTTTCGGGGTTATAAATCCCATGCAGCTCGATAGGCATATATTGAAATCTTTCGGGTCGAGGTTGAACTCAAGAAAAGCTGTAACGGCCTTCCATTTTTTGATTCCGCCGAGCTTGTATGAATCCTGGACATACATCTGCGCGTATGTTTTGCTGTCCGAAAGCTTCTTTATATCGCGGCGGCGAAAATCGAGGATATACCTGCTGCCGACATACGGATACGCGCTGAAATCAATTCCGCAGGTCTTGTCGTCAAAGTGCGAAGGGTCAACGCCGACCACGCGCAGCAGCACTATTTTTCCGCGCACCTCGCCGAGAGCGGGTATGCGGTTTTCGAGATACCAAAGCTCTTCTCTGCCCCTGATGCACTGCAAATAAAATTCGCCGAACAGCGCGATGCCCGCGTCGCCGTCGTCTTCTTTAAGCTGAAACAGAATTGTCTCGCCGGGGTTCTCTCTGAGAAAACTCTCGCACATATTTACAGTATCTGCGGCGGTGAGGTCGGCGGCTTTTAAGCCGCGTGCTTTTTTGCAGTCCGCGATGCTGTGAACGGCGACGAGCTTTCTGCCGTCTTTTAGCTCAAAGCGCATGTCGAGATACCGCACGCCGATTTGCAGCTGCTCTTCTATTGTTAAGTTCTGCGTGCTGCATATCGGCTTAAAGCGGACATATTTTGTCGCGCTGTCGTGCGTGCCGGGCATGTTTATGGCGGTTATCGGCAGGTCGGAGCAAAGTCCGCTCATCCAGTTTGCGCCGTTTATTTTATCTTTTTCACTCATTGTACTTTGAGATATATTTTAAGACTCGAATATGTTCTTTCTGTTGGGCGGGTCAGATTGAGTCCCGCATTCATGAGGTTCGAGCCGGAGTAAATTCTGCCGTCGAAGTCGCAGAGATAATGCTTGTCGGGGTCGAGTCCCTTGAACTTGAGAATGAAGAACGGAACTTCGGGCGCGCGCATCGTGACGACCGTCGCAAGAGCCTCGCTCTTGTCCTCGGCGACGAAGCTCCACGCGCATCTGTAGCCGTCCTCATAGGGGCTCTTGAGCCTGTAAAGATCGCCGAAGTGGGTGAGATTATAATATTTGTGGTAGTCGTGAACCTGCTCTTTTACTATTTCGCGCTCGTCGGCGTTGAGCTTGTTCATGTCGAGCTCGTAGCCGAATGTGCCCCAGAGGGCGACGTCGCCCTTGACTCTGTAATCCGTCCTGTCGCAGGCGGAGACATGCGCGCCCATTGAAGAGGCGGGGTAGCACATCGAGGTGCCGAATTGAATAGTCAGACGCTCGATGGGGTCGGTGTTGTCGCTCGCCCAGATCTGCTGAGAATATGCGAGCATCGCGGGGTCAAAGCGTCCGCCGCCGCCCGAGCAGTTTTCAAAGAGCATATCCGGGAACGCGTCGCGTATTCTGCCCATGAGCTCATATGTGCCAAGGATAAAGCGGTGGAAGAATTCGCCCTGTCTGTCTGCGGGGAGCAGAGCCGAGCCCGCGTCGGAGATGTTGCGGTTGAAGTCCCATTTGAGATAGTCTATCTTGTATTTTGAGAGCACCGAATACATCTGGTCGAATATGTTGTCGCGGACATCCTTGCGGGACATGTCGAGAACATACTGATATCTGCCGATGCAGGGCTTGCGGTTGGGGACATGGACGCACCAGTCGGGATGGGCGCGGAAGAGATCGGAGTCTGGGGAGATCATCTCCGGCTCGTACCATATGCCGAACTGAAGTCCGAGATCGTTTATTCTGCGTATAAGCTCGCCGAGTCCGCCTTTGAGCTTGTCCTCGTTTACGAACCAGTCGCCCAGCGAGTTGTGGTCGTTGTTGCGCTTGCCGAACCAGCCGTCGTCCATGACGAGCATATCCATGCCGAATTCCTTTGCTCGCTCCGCGAACGAGACGAGCTTGTCCGTATCAAAATCAAAGAACGCCGCCTCCCAGCTGTTTATCAGCAGGGGACGCTTCTCTGTTCTGTATTTTCCGGGAACGAGATTGAAGTTATAGAGCTTATGATATATCCTGCTCATCTCGCCGATGCCATTGCTCGTGTGAACCATGACCGCCTCGGGAGTCTGGAAGCTCTCGCCCGGCTCAAGATGCCAGGAAAAATCTGTCGGATTTATGCCCATGAGTATGCGCGAAGTGCCCGAAAAGTCGCACTCGGTGCAGAACTCGAAGTTGCCGCTGTAAACAAGATTGAAGCCGTATGCCTCGCCGCTGTTTTCGTCGGCGTTTTTCGAGACGAGAGCCGCAAACGGGTTCTGGCAGTGGCTCGAAACTCCGCGCTTGCTCGCAATGCCCTGAAGTCCGTGGGCGAGCGGACGGCGCTCCTCGGAACGCTCCTTGCAGTGCCTGCCGTAGAGGGTTATGAGATCGTAGTCCATGCCCGGCAGGTCAACGCAGATGCTCATCGCGCGGTCAATGTCCGCGGGTCTCTGTGACGCATTCTCGATTCTTGCGCTGCGTATGATAACATCGAGCGAGTTGAAAGCCGTGTATATGAGCGTGACGCGCATGCCGGTCACTTTGTCCGCCATATCTATTTCAAGCGTGTCCGCCTCGCTTTCGCTGTTGAGATAGACGGACGGCAGGGGAGCGATGGACGGCTTGCCTGCATATATTCTGTATCCCTCGTAGCGCATATCGGTGACGGTGTTGCCGTCGGCGTTTCTTATCGAGAGCGCACTCGTTCTGAAATCGCCGCAGCCGTTGCAGCCGTATTCCATCGGCGCGCAGTCGGGCGAAAAGTCGTGCGCGTCGGTGTTGTATTCGTTCGTCAGCGGGCTGAACGACGCACAGCGCGGACGGAATGAACGCGCCTCAAGCCCCTCGGTGTCCGCTATTTTGTCGCCGTAATAGAGATTGACGAGCTGGTCGAAGTCGACAACACCGATAACATAGCTTGTGTTCGGCGTGTCAAGCTTGAATGTTTTGTTTTTGCTGTCAAAGCTTATCATTGTATATCCTCCGGAATCGGTTTTTGCTTCCATGCTAAATGTTATCAGAAACCGATGGGGAATACAAGAATAAAACAAAAAATAGCTTTTGATTTATTTGGAAGATGTTACAAAAAAACACAGCGGAAGCGAAAAAGATTCGTTTGCATAAATATACAAACATGCTTGATAAATATGCACAACTGGAGTATAATGCCCCTATACCCGGACGAAAGCTCCAAACAGTCAGACAGGGGGAACGAAAAATGAAAAAGCAAAAGACGGCGCCCGCCGAATCCGCCGTGCAGACGGAAAAGAAAGGCACCGGAATCCAGATCGACAAAAAGACCGTGTTCGGCATAACCGCACTTCTGCTGGTCATTATGCTGCTCGCGGGTGTGCTCACTCAGGTTGTGCCGCGCGGCGAATATCAGATGGATGACAGCGGCATGGTCATAAACGGCACATATCACGAGTTCGCCGGAGACGAGGGAAAGATGCCGTGGTGGAAGATAATTCTCGCGCCGATAATGGTGTTCACCTCGTCGCAGATAACAACGGGAATCGGAATCGTCGTGTTCATTGTTCTTATCGGCGGAACATTTCTTATCCTCGACCGCAGCGACGTGCTCAAATATATAATGTCCTCGGTCGTCAGAAAGTTTGAGAAGAAAAAGTATCTTCTGCTCGCGGTCATAGTTTTCGTGTGCATGATGATGTCGTCGGTGGTCGGCGTACTCGAAGAGTCGCTGACGCTTGTACCGCTCGCGGTCGCGATATCGCTGGCGCTCGGATGGGATTCGTTCGTCGGTCTCGGCATCAGCATGGTGTCGATAGCCTTCGGTTATACCGCCGCGACGTTCAACCCGTTCAATGTAGGCATTCTTCAGACGATGGCGGATCTGCCGCTGTTCTCGGGCCTTGCATACAGAGTCCTGTTCTTTGTCTGCGTCTATGCGTCGCTCGTGCTGTTTTTAATAGTCTACGCCAAGAAGATAGAGAAAAATCCCGAGAAGTCACTTTGCTATGAGAGCGACAAGGAGCTGCGCGTGCGCTTCGGCGCGGAAGTAGACGACGAGGCGCTCAACAACCCCGCGCTCAAAAAGGCGACAAAGACATTCGTCGGCTGCGTCGGCGGCGTATTGCTGATAGTCGCGGTGTCGTTCGCGCTCCAAAAGGTCGATTCGATAAGCGACTCGGTAAAAGAGCTGATAAACTATCTTCCGCTCGTCGGTATGGCGATTCTCTTCACTGTCGGCGGAATCTCGGCGGGATATATCGCGGGTATCCGCGGCAAGGCACTCGGCGGCGGCTTCCTCGAGGGAGTCAAGACAATAGCTCCCTGCCTGCCGATGATCTGGGCTATCCTCTCGATAACCTATGTCCTGCAGGAGGGCAACATAATCCACACGATACTCTATCATGTGTATAACCTCACTTCGTCGATGTCCAAAACGGGTGCGCTGTTCGCGATATTCCTCTTCGTTGTCGCGCTCGAATTTATCGTCGGCTCCGGCACCGCAAAGGCGTTTTTGATAATGCCGATAGTCCTGCCGCTCGCCGATCTGCTCGGGCTGACAAGGCAGTCGATAGTCCTCGCGTTCACAATGGGCGACGGCTTCTGCAATATTCTCTATCCCACGAGTGGAATAATGGTCATCGCCATCGGCATGGTCGGCATATCTTACGGCAAATATCTGCGCTGGTCATGGAAGCTGTTCGTTATGGAGTTCGCACTTGCCGCGCTTGCAATGCTCGGCGCCGTCGCGATAGGCTACTGATAAAAATCAAAGATCCGTACCTTTTTCGGGTGCGGATCTCTTTATATATTACGCTTCTATCTCGTTGAGAGCGGGCAGACCGCCGCGCCTGAGAAATTCTTCAAATAGCTGCTTCTTGTATTCGTCGGGGTAGTCATAGCCCCAGAGCATTTTTATCGCCGCAAAGTTTTCAAAGGTCTCGTCGGGATAAATTTTTGCGCTGCCGACTTTGTAGGGCAGGGGAAATTCGACCGTTCCGTCCGAGGCGATAAAATATTCTTCCGCTATCGAGCAGGCGACCCTGTTCGCCTCCTGTTTCGGATATTCCTCGTCGAATTTTATCTTTGTTATCGGGAACATCACGGTCTTGGCGTTTGACATTTGATAGAACTCGGGCGATGTGCCGCTGTGTCCGTGGTGGGACTGCTGCATGATATCGCAGCCGAGCGTTTTCGCGGTGTAGCGCGCCGTCATTATGTCGCTCTCGACGTCGGCGGCGTCGCCGGGGAAGATTATTCTTGTCCCGTCCGCTTCGAGCGCGAGCGCGCACGAGGTGTTGTTGAAGTTTTCGAGACTCTTCGGCCAGACATCCTCTTGAGTGCAGAGCACATCAAAACGCAGGTTGCGCACGAAGAACCGCTGACCCGTGTGCAGTTTTACCGTGGGTATTCTGCAGGAGCGGGCACATTCTTCGAACCGCCTTATGTATTTTTTGTTCGCCTCGCCCCAGCTCATGTTGTCGCGGTGGTCTATCGGAGCGTCGTTGTAATAGAGCTTTTCAATATCGACCGCCGAGCCGTATTCGCGAATGAAATCAACGAACTGGCTCACATGGTCGTCGTGTGCGTGGCTGAAGAACCAGCCGGCTATGACAGTCCGCTCGCCGTCGGGCGTGCGCTCGCGCAGAAAGCGGTATATTCTCTTGTGGTCGTTGGGCTGAAGAAAATGCCCGCCGTCTATAATGAAAAAGCTGTTGTCCGCGCAGCGCAGGATATAGCACATTCCGCAGTCGATATACGAATGGTCGTTCTCGAACTGCCACAGCGCGCTGCCGCATCTGCGCTCATATTTCGGCTCTTCGCGCTCAAATTCAACGGAATACGGGTCGCATATGACGCGCAGGATTTTTTCAGCCGGGCAGAAATATGTGTGGATGAGCATATCCCCGCGGTACGATGCGTGGAGGTTTTCTTCAATGTCATTGCGCTGAAAGAGCGTGTATCCGAGTCTCTCGCACTCGCCGCAGATTTTTAAAAAATCCGATTCCGATGCATTTTTAATCAGCCGCATATACGCGCCGTCGCCGCAGTTATAAATGCAGATTTCGTTATCGCTTATGCTCCCGCAGACCCTGCCGAGCAGTTCTTTTGTGTCCATGTGTTCCCTCCGTTATCTTATCTGCGATAATCATATCACAAATTCTCTCGAGATGAAAGATGTTTATATAACGACGATTGACATATTTGCGGCAGGGGAATATAATATGAATCGGGCACTGAATGTCTCGGAGGCTGTTTTATGTTCATCAACAAAGCAAAAGACGGGCTGAATAATATTTGCGGAAAGAATGTAGCCTTTCTGCGCAAAAATATGGGACTCTCTCAGCGGCAGCTCGCCGATGCGCTCCAGCTTGCCGGGCTTGATATAGACAAAAACGCAGTCCAGCGCATTGAGTGCGGCAAACGCTTCGTGACCGATATCGAAATCATCGCCATAGCCGACACTCTCGGCGTGAGCCTTGACGCTCTGCTGAGGCAGGAGAATATATAAAAATTCGCGCAAAAAAGCGTTGACAAGGTCTTTGATTTATGTTAGAATAACTTACGCTTTATGGAGAGATACCGAAGTGGTTATAACGGAACGGTCTTGAAAACCGTCGTACGGCAACGTACCGTGGGTTCGAATCCCACTCTCTCCGCCAGCGACAACAACAAAACTTTATAATATAAGTTACCATGCAGAAGTACTCAAGTTGGTGACGAGGCGCCCCTGCTAAGGGCGTAGGTCGGGAAACCGGCGCGAGAGTTCGAGTCTCTCCTTCTGCGCCAGAAAAAGGCACTTGCAAAAGCAAGTGCCTTTTTCGATTATATATACAAAATAATGTCGGATTTAATGTGCGGAAACATATCGTTAAAGCTATGAATTGGGATTTGTACATTACTTTAGCTATAGCAAAGTAAAAGTAAGCGACTCAATTAATTTTTATAATCAGGCTCCCAATAGCCGCGCCGCAGTGTTTGATAAACTTTCTTAGAAGAGCGAGGGAACGGCTTGCGA
>DKDF01000078.1:23120-45196 GCA_002451755.1 Ruminococcaceae bacterium UBA6855 | reverse complement strand
TCAGCATTATTTCGCCTTACGGCATCCATGCGCCGTTCCTTTCGAGCTTATATCATTTCGAGGGCGAAGAGGCTCTTTTTAAGCTTCTCTTTTGCCTGCGGCTGTATCTGCGTCAGCGGCAGTCTGCATGAGCCGACCTCCATGCCCATCATGTTCATCGCTTCTTTTACGGGTATGGGGTTCACATCGGAAAACAGGCTGCTGCAAAGGTCGAGATATTTTAATTGAAGCTCGGTGCTCGCGGCGGTGTTGCCGTCGAGATATGTCTTTACCATATCGTGTACCGCCCTCGGTGCGATATTTGAGAGCACAGAGATAACGCCCTTTGCGCCGAGCGACATGAACGCCGTTATCTGGTCGTCGTTTCCGCTGTATATCGTCAGTTCGTCGCCGCAGAGCTTTACGGTCTGCGCGAGCGCGGAAATGTCGCCGTTCGCTTCTTTTGCCGCCGCTATATTCTTATGCTTCGAAAGTTCATAATAGGTCTCTGGCTTTATATTCAGCCCCGTGCGGCTCGGCACATTGTAGAGAATTATCGGCGTGCTGACCCTGTCCGCAATGAAATTGAAATGTTCTATCAGCCCCGCCTGCGATGTCTTGTTGTAGTACGGCGTGACCATAAGCAGACCGTCGGCTCCGGCTCTTTCCGCGTCGTTTGAAAGCTTTAGCGCATTTTTTGTGTCGTTGCTGCCCGTCCCTGCAATGACGGGAACTCTTCCCGCAGTATACTCAACACAGCGGCGCACGATTTGCTCGTGCTCTTCGTAGCTCAATGTTGGGCTCTCGCCGGTCGTTGCACACACAACTATGGCGTCCGTGGAGTTTTCGATCTGATAATCTATAAGCTCTTCTAACTTTCCGTAGTTTATACTTCCGTCTTTATGAAACGGCGTGACGAGTGCGACCGCCGCTCCCGTGAAAACAGCTTTCTTCATAAAGCCGGCCTCCTAAAAAACGGAAACCGCCCGGACAGACAGCCGGGCGGCTTTTATGTTATCTGTCCATATATCCCTTTTCGCAAAGCAGCTCCGCCATGAGCACGGCTCCGCCGGCGGCGCCTCTGAGCGTATTGTGTGAAAGGCAGACAAATTTGTAATCATACTGGGTATCTTCGCGCAGACGGCCGACCGAAATCGCCATGCCGCCCTCAAGCTCTCTGTTGAGGCGAGTCTGAGGCATATTGTCCTCTTCAAAGTAGTTGAGGAACTGCTTTGGCGCGCTGGGCAGCCCGACCTGCTGGGGATATCCCTTGAAATCCTTCCAGATTTTAAGTATCTGTTCTTTTGTGGGCTTGTTTTCGAATCTTACGAATACCGCCGCCATGTGACCGTCCGATACGGGAACGCGCAGGCACTGTGCGGTGAAGTTCGGGCTCTTCGCGGGGACTATCTCGCCGCCCTCTATCTTGCCCCATATCTTGAGCGGCTCTCTCTCTGATTTCTCTTCCTCGCCGCCGATGTAGGGGATGACATTGTCTATCATCTCGGGCCATGTCTCAAAGGTCTTGCCCGCGCCTGAGATTGCCTGATATGTGCAGACGAGAACATCCTTGACTCCGAACTCGGAAAGCGGGAACAGCGCCGGAACATAGCTCTGAAGCGAGCAGTTCGATTTGACGGAGATGAATCCGCGCTTTGTGCCGAGTCTCTCTCTCTGCGCCTTGATTATGTCGGCGTGATCGGAGTTGAGCTCGGGGATTATCATCGGAACATCGGGGGTGAAGCGGTTTGCACTGTTGTTTGAAACAACGGGGCATTCGGCTTTGGCATATTTGAGCTCGAGCGCCTTTATTTCATCCTTGTTCATGTTGACCGCGCAGAAGACGAAATCGACCATTGATGCGATTTTTTCAACATCTTTCTCCGCGTCCATGATTATCATATTCCTGAACTTTTCGGGAATGGGCTTTTTCATGCACCATTTGGTTCCGAGAGCCTCTTCGTATGTCTTGCCCGCAGAGCGCGAGCTCGCGGCGAGCGCGCAGACCTCGAACCAGGGGTGATCCTCAAGCAGGGTGGCGAACCTCTGACCGACCATACCTGTTGCGCCTATGATACCTACTTTAAAATGCTTCATGATAAAGTTCCTCCGAAAAACGTTTTTGAGTGAAAAAATTGTTGTATTGACAGAGATTTTGCAATATAATAGTGTGTGACCTCGAAAAGAAGCTCCGTCAGGATATAACATTAAAATAATACCACCAACGGATATTGCAAGTCAAATACTTTTTTAGTCTCAGGACACGAAAGCTGAGGAAAAATAATGAAAAAAAGCGATTTCTTTTACGACCTGCCGCAGGAACTCATTGCACAGCATCCCGCCGAGCCGCGCGACAGTTCGAGACTCATGGTGCTCGACAAAAAAACGGGCGCCGTAAGGCACGATATCTTCCATAATATCGCGCAGTATATCGAGCCCGGCGACTGCCTTATTCTAAACGACACAAAGGTTCTTCCCGCGCGCCTTTACGGCACAAGGGTAGATACAGGCTCTGTGGTCGAGTTCCTTCTTCTCAACAACAAGGGCGACGACATCTGGGAGGTTATCACGGGTCCCGGTAAAAAGGCACGCAAGGGTCATAGGTTCACCTTCCATGATATGCTCTTTGCCGAGATTGTTGACGTTCTGCCTGACGGCAACCGCCTTGCAAAGTTCACATATGACGGCGTGTTCTTTGAGCTGCTCGATAAGATAGGCGAGATGCCTCTGCCGCATTATATAACGGAAAAGCTCGAAAATAACGATAGATATCAGACCGTCTATGCCCGCGAGCGCGGCAGCGCCGCCGCACCGACAGCAGGGCTGCATTTCACTCCCGAACTTCTCGATTCCCTGCGCGAAAAAGGCGTCGGCGTCGGATTTGTCACCCTCCATGTAGGTCTCGGAACATTCCGCCCCGTCAAGGCGGAGAATGTTGAGGATCACCATATGCACTCCGAGCATTATATGCTGCCTGAGGCTACGGCGAAACTCATAAACGATACAAAGAAAAACGGCGGACGCGTTTTTGCCGTCGGAACTACCTGCTGCCGCACGCTCGAGAGCGTCGCGACAAAATGCGGCGAGATACGCGCCGACGATGACTGGACGGATATATTCATCTATCCCGGATATCAGTATAAGTGCATTGACGCGCTCATAACTAATTTCCATCTCCCTGAGAGTACTCTTATAATGCTCGTCTCCGCTTTCTGCGGATATGAGAATACAATGAATGCATATAAAATTGCGGTTCAGGAAAAATATAGATTTTTCAGCTTCGGCGATGCCATGCTTATTGAATAACTCAACCGAAAGGAATAAAAATGAAGTTTACCGTTATAAAAAAAGAGGGAACAGCCCGCCGCGGCGTGTTCGAGACTGTCCACGGAACTGTGCAGACTCCGGCGTTTATGAATGTCGCAACCTGCGGCGCGATCAAAGGCGCTGTTTCGGCATATGACCTCAAGGATATCCACTGCCAGGTTCAGCTGTGCAACACATATCATCTGCATCTGCGCCCGGGCGACGAGCTTGTGAAAGAATTCGGAGGACTCCATAAGTTCACCGGATGGGACGGTCCTATACTCACGGACAGCGGCGGATTTCAGGTCTTTTCGCTCGCAAAGCTCCGCAAGATAAAAGAGGAGGGCGTCTATTTCTCCTCGCATATCGACGGACGCAAGATTTTCATGGGTCCCGAGGAGAGCATGAGAATCCAGTCGAACCTCGGCTCAACTGTCGCTATGGCATTTGACGAGTGCGTCGAGAATCCCGCAAAATACGAGTATTCCGAGCAGTCCTGCGCGCGCACTACTCGCTGGCTCGAGCGCTGCAAAGCAGAGATGGAGCGCCTCAATTCTCTGCCCGATACGATAAATAAAGATCAGCTTCTATTTGGCATAAACCAGGGCTGTACTTTCGATGACCTGCGCATAGAGCATATGAAGCGCATAGCCGCCCTCGACCTCGACGGCTACGCTATAGGCGGACTTGCCGTCGGCGAGCCGAAAGAGGATATGTACCGCATAATTTCGGCTGTCGAGCCGTATATGCCCGCCGATAAGCCGCGTTATCTTATGGGCGTCGGCACTCCGGGAAATATTCTCGAAGGTGTTTCACGCGGCGTCGATCTTTTCGACTGTGTTATGCCCAGCCGCAACGCCCGCCACGGACATCTTTTCACCATGGGCGGTATAATCAATCTCAACAACGCAAAGTATGAGCGCGACCTGCGCCCGATCGATCCCGAATGCTCCTGCCCGACCTGCCGCAGACATTCGAGAGCATATATCAGACACCTGTTCAAGTCCGGCGAGATGCTCGCCATGCGCCTGTGTGTCATGCACAATCTCTGGTTCTACAATACCCTCATGGAGAAGATACGCCAGAGCCTTGAGGACGGCACTTTTGCCGAATTCAAGGAAAAATACACGGATCTTCTCGACACGAGGATATAAAATAAAATACAGCGACCGCCCTTCAACGGCTGCAAAGAGGTGATATGCCTTGGAAAAAAAGTCCGGAAAAAAAGGAGGAGCATTTATGTGGGTAACTTTCGCGCTGCTTTCGGCAGTATTCGCCGCGCTGACATCGATTCTCGCAAAAATAGGCATAGACGGAGTTAACTCCAATCTTGCCACGGCAATAAGAACCGCCGTCGTGCTCGTTCTCGCTTGGGGCATAGTCTTTGCCACAGGCGCACATCACGGAATCAGCAGCATCGGCACACGCAGCTGGATTTTTCTTATCCTCTCCGGCGTTGCAACGGGGCTTTCGTGGCTGTTCTATTACCATGCTCTCCAGATCGGCGAAGCATCAAAGGTCGTGCCGATAGACAAGTTCAGCGTCGTTATAAGCATCGTGCTTGCGTTCGTTATTCTGCACGAAAAGGTGACCTGGACTACCGTTCTCGGCGGCGCGCTGATAACCGCCGGCACATTTGTACTTATTCTTTAAAACAAGCCCTGCAATAAGTGAATAAAGCCCTCCCGTTTTGCATATCTATTAGCGACATTGAAAAACGGGAGGGTTCGTTTTGAAAGGAATAGTAGAGGAGAGAGCCGTTGAGCTTGCGGAGTATATAGTTGAGAACAAGACAACTGTCAGGGCGGCGGCAAAACAGTTCGGAGTTTCAAAGTCGACCGTACATATGGATGTCGCGCGCAGGCTCCGCAGTCTTAATCCCCAGCTTTACAGCGAGGTGCGTGAGATACTCGATATAAACAAGGCTCAGCGACATATCCGCGGCGGACTTGCTACCCGAGAGAAGTACAAAAGCATGAAAGAAGAAAACGGATAAGACAAATTATGTAAAATTCATTGCATTTTTCTGCCTGTTGTGGTATGTTTTTATACACAATCACAACAGGCATTGCTTTTGCCAAAAAGGAGAACTGAAATGTCGAAGAAAAAGAAGAGCGGAAAGAAAAACGCACTCAAAGTCATTGGTATTATTCTGGCTGTTGTAGTCGTCTTTGTCGGTGTGTATGCCGCGCTCATGGCGTGGACGCCTGCGGCAATGACCTACAGCGGTGAGATTAATCCTTATATCACGGCTGATGCCGCGCTCGTCTCCGCACATCGCTCGGGCGGCGGAATCATGCCCGAAAACACGATGCTCGCGTTCGAGTCGTGCATGAACAGCAAGGATTTCAACACCGATATTTTTGAGTTCGATCTGCATATCACAAAGGATAACAAGCTTATCCTCCTGCACGACGATACGCTTGACAGAACCACAAACGCCGTCGAATATTTCGGCTACGAGGATGTCAAGCCCATTGACCATACTTATGCCGAGCTGCGAGAGCTCAACTTCGGCGAAAACTTTCAGGCGGAGGACGGCAGCTATCCCTACAGAGGTCTGCGCGGCGATAAAATTCCCGATGATCTGCGCGCGGTGCTGCTCGAGGATGTGCTCGACAAGCTCGAATCCCACGGCAAATACAGCTATATTATTGAGATAAAAGACGGCGGCGAGAACGGCATGCGCGGCGTCGATATTCTATATGATGTGCTCAAGGAGCGCGGACTTCTCGACCGCGTTATCTTCGGCACGTTCAAGGGCGAAGTCACCGAATATGTCGATGAAAAGCATCCCGATATGCTCCGCTCGGCGGGTGTTGCGGAAGTGCTTAAATTCTACGGCGCGGCGCTTCTCAATCTCGATCTCGGCGAGGATTCGTTCAAATACGATGCTCTTCAGATTCCCGCGAACCAGTTCCATATTGTCCGCCTCGGAACCAAGAAGATGGTCGATTATGCGCATCGCTATAACATAGCCGTGCAGTATTGGACGATAAACGATCCCGATGAGATAGAGCGCCTCAACGATATCGGAGCCGATGCAATAATCAGTGATACTCCCGATGTCGCATATAAAATTATAAAAGAATAAAAGTTGTTTTCAGCTTTTTAGGTCTGTGCCGTCGTCGCGGAGAGTCAGGTGCTCTTCGTCCGTGCGGCACAGATTTTTGTTTTCCATGCAAAAAAATGCACCTGCAACATCGGCGGAGTAGGCGTATCTCACCGCTTCACCCTGCGTATATTGCGTTATCGCGGTTGCGTATTCATTTTCGTTCGGCATATTGAGCTTTGCCGAAATATCTTCGTATGTGTCGCTGTTATTTGAATAGGAGGGGACTGCGCATTTGCAGAGCGCCAAAAAACGTGCGAAAAGTCCGCTTTGCATATCCTCGACATTTCCGTGCGCCGTTATGCTTATTCGTTTTATCCGCACTCCGTCGCTGTCCGTATACAGAGATATCAGAATATTCTCATCCGGCGTCAGATTGAACACGGTGCATCCGTCCGTCTCCGTGACCGCCGCAGCTTCGATATCGAGCAATGATTCTTTGTATTCTCTGTTGAACCGCCTGCAGAACATCGCCGCGTCGGAATATCTCTGCACCGAGCACGCACCGAGCAGTAGAGCGAGAACGGCGAGCAGAATTGCTGCAATCCTTTTCATTTTTGTTCCTCCGATGTCGCTGTGATTTTCACCAAGAAACGGTATACGCATTCCGGGCGTTATATATCTATATGTAAAACTTGCTTTTATCAGACTGAAACGCCTCCCGGGTTCTTGAAAAAATATCAAAAAAAGTTTATACTGATTAAAATTCAAAAAATATTCACAATTTATACAGCAACAGGTCTATATTTTGCCTGTACAATTTCTCTATTATATTTGTATGCGCTTTGCGCTTTTCCAAAACTTTGAGACGGAGGATACGCATGGAAACAAAGAAGTGGTCAACAAAAAAGAAAGTGCTCGTGTCGATCCTTGTGATCCTGTGCGCCGCGATTATCGCGGGCGTGCTGTATATGTTCTTCAAACCCGATCCGCTGCCGCAGGTCTCGACCGCAAAGGTGACAAAGGGTTCGATAACCCAGACTCTTGATATGTCCGGCAAGGTCTCGTCGTCGCAGAAGGGTAACTTTGTCCCGATCGACGGCACAAAAGTCCTGTCTGTCAACGTCAAGGTCGGCGAGTATGTCAAGAAAGGCGATGTGCTTGCAACATTCGACACATCGTCGCTCAACTCTGTCCTCGCTGAGAAACAGCAGGCGTATCTGACTGCCGTCGAAAACTATAACAACGCGAAGAATACCGCCGTGAGTTCGTCTGCTCAGCTCAAAGAGATAAATGCTCGCCTTGCCGAGATAAACAAAGAGCTCGAAAAGCAGGAACAGGAACAGAACAAGAACAACAATCAGAATAAAAATGACCAGAACAAGACTGACAGCGATGCGTCCAATAAGTTCTGGGAGCTTGTCTCCAAGGCTCTCGGTATGGACGATATAAATGCCGCGCTCAAGAAGCTTGACGAACTGCTCAACAGCGGCAATTCCAATATCTTCGGCTCGGGCGTCTCCGAGCTTCAGATGGAGAAAATGCAGCTCGAGCTCAAAAAAGTCACTCTTGAGGCTCAGTCCGGCACGATAACCCAGAGCACATATAAGACGATTATGGAAGCTTCTAAGAAAGAGCTTGATTCGCTCACAGCTTCTATATCTTCGCTCAAAAAGGGCTGGATAGCTGAACATGACGGCATCGTCAGCGAGGTCAATATAACTCCCGGCGAGACCTGCCGTTCGGCAGCGAGCGCGAATATTGATATCTCTTCGATTATCGACCTCGCGAGCGGCAGCACAAATGTCGCCGATATCGTCAACGCCCTTCTCGGTCAGACCCAGAGCGGCATAACCGTTGAATATTATCCGTTCGTGGTTGATTTCGTCCTCGGAAAGGCGGATATCTTCAAAGTCAGCCTCGATATGCCGTGCCGCGTCACTGCGGCGGACGACACAGTTGTTGACGGCGTAGTTACTTATATAAGCCCTGTTGCCACGCAGTCGAGCGGAGTCGATATCTCTTCTCTCATCGGCTCGGGCTCCGCGAACGGCGTCGATGCAAAGGTGACTATAGATAATCCCACTTCGAGTGTTATAATCGGTCTCGATGTCGATATATCAATTGACGTCGATTCAAAGAACAATGTCCTTGTCGTGCCCAGCGAGGCTATCAAGAACGACAGCACCGGAACATATGTGTATATCTACAATCCGAAGACGAAGAGAATAACTTTTTCAAAAGTCGAGCTCGGCATCTCCGATGACACCAGATATGAAATAGTTTCCGGATGCAACGAGGGCGATATAGTCATAACCTCCGTGCCGACAGGAACAACTCTTGCCGACGGCGATAAGGTAAAAGTAGTAACGTCAAAATAATTGCCGGAGGTCAGGGATGAATATAAAAGAAAACATCAGAATAGCGATATTTTCGATAAAGACGAATCTCATGCGCTCGCTCCTGACTATGCTCGGTATAATCATCGGCGTCGCGGCGGTTATCGCTATCATAACGCTCGGCAACGGCGGCCGCGATTATATCGTCGGCATGATAAAAGATATGGGCTCGAGCGTTATCAATATCTCAATCAACAGCAAGGAGACCAACGCCTCCGATTATATAACCGCAGAGGATATAAAAGCTATCAAGAATCTTGACAGCGTTGCATATGTCTCGCAGGTCACAATGTCCGTTGGCAATGTCACTACTAAGCATAACGAGAGCCTCGGTCTCGCGATAGCCGGCAACTCCGATCTCGGCAATATGATGTCGGCGGGAATGCTCAGCGGACGTTTCTTCACGGAGGAGGAGTATGAGTCCGGCGCGCGTGTTGCCGTGCTCGATTCTATCAGCGCAAAGCTTCTGTTCGGTTATTCCGACCCGGTGGGGGAGAAGCTGAGCTTCACAGTCAGCGACCAGACGGTGCAGATAAAAGTCATCGGCATAATAGATGCATCCATGCTCTCGAGCTCAAGCTCGAATATGTCTGAGACAATGTCATCGTATATGAGCGATGCGCAGACAGGCTGCAGCATAATAATTCCTGCAACCCTCGCAGATGCACTTAACGGCAACTCGGCGGGCAGATACGAGATGTGCTATATCATGGCGAAATCCGATTCCGAGCTTGACGCCGCGGGCAGCGCGGCAATGAACCTGCTCTATACCCGCCACGGCAATTTCGGCAAGAACGCCTATTCGCTCATAAATATGGCAACTTATATCGACCTTCTTGATACCGTTATCAACGTCTTCACGACCTTCATCGCGGCGGTCAGCGCGATATCGCTGCTCGTCGGCGGTATCGGCGTTATGAATATAATGCTCGTCACCGTAACGGAACGAACGCGCGAAATCGGTATCAGAAAAGCGCTCGGCGCAAAGACCTCCACAATACTGTTCCAATTCCTGACCGAGTCGGTCATATTGTGTCTGCTCGGCGGATTGATAGGACTGATACTGGGATCTGTCGGCGCGTTCGCCGTGGCGAGCTATATGAATATACCGATTGAGATGAAATTCTCGACTATAGTCATCGCGGTCGGCTTCTCGACCGCAATAGGCGTGTTTTTCGGAATATATCCCGCGCGCAGAGCCGCAAAGATGCAGCCCATCGATGCGCTTAGAAGTATGTAATCGGCAAAAAATGTAAATTTTCGGAATAAAATTGCCTGCGTTTGTATAATACTATTTTTTGTAGTCATGCACAGGTGTTTATTGTTTGCATAAAATTATATATGCAAAAATATTTTTAAACAAATTCTAAACAAACCGTTGACTTTTGTTTCTGAATGTGTAATAATAGCACTTGTGCCAGCACGAAAAAAGAAACGGAGGCAAGTTTTTATGAGATCAGGAAAGAAGAGTATTGCTGTTCTTGCGGCTGTGCTCGCCCTTGTTCTCGCGGTTCAGGCGTTCGCTTTTACTGCTGTCAAGCTCGGTACTTCCGACGCTGCGGACAGTGTTGAGGCAGGCGTGACCCGCCAGGTCATGGACGCAAAGCCTGAGAACAAAACGACTGTTGTCAAAGTCACCCAGAGTGCAGATGGGTCTGACGCATCGGGAATGACCTCGATGAAGCCGGTGACGGAGTCGATCGCTCCCAGCGATGTCGCGGACACCGCGAACAATGTCAAGGTTCTCTCGGAGGAGGATACAAAAACACTCACCGAGATCGCCGAGAAGAAAATCAAGGATGAGAATATCACCGTCAGCGACGGCGAAGTAGTCTTCATCCCGAAGGAAGAGCTGCCCACAGAGGCGGCTGAGATAAAGGATATCGGCGCGGGTATTGCTTATGACCCGAATACCGGACTCCTTTACGGCGTTGACGGACACGGACTTCTCTATATCGGCTTCGATTTCGATTCGAAGCAGGGTATCTTCTATAATCCCAAGTATCCCTGGCAGAGATATTTCGGCTTCTGCGAGATATACGACAAGTGCGCTCCGGCGACTATGATGTTCTACAACACCCAGCGCTACAAGTTCGATTATGAGGGTAAGAACTGGATGATTCAGGTCTGGAAGGGTCAGTACGGCATCACCAGCGGCGCGGAGATCGGCGTTTACACCAAGTCTCCCAAGAATCCCGTTGAGTTCTATGCCTGCGCATCCGATGAGGACTGCCTGAAGATGTCTTTCGACCTCTATAAGAAGGGCGAGCTCTTCTTCCATCGCGAGGACGAGAGCCATTGGTGGCTGACGGGCTTTGCTCCGCTGACCGCCACTTCGGCTTCCGACTTCGAGATGAGAGCATCCATCACCTGCAAGAGCGAAGAGATGGCAAAGGCTTTTGCCGGCGGACTTGAGGATAACGGCTATGTCCTCGGTCAGAACTATTGGGTCGACGGCGCAGTCGTCAGATTCAACTGGGACAAATAATCAAATAGCTTAAACAAAAAATCACCGCAGATTTATTTCTGCGGTGATTTTTTATGCTGTCATGAGATACGATTCTTATGACAGCTGCATTCGGACAGAACGCGAATATAAATGCGAAAGTTTGTTAAATAAGGTTTATGAATACGCCGCCTACAACCGAACGGTTTTGAAATGCAATATGCGCCCCTGTTGAAGAATAATACCAGTCGGTAAGCGGGACTCTGTCCGTGGTCTCGTTTATCATATTTACAACACACTCGGCAACCTTAAGAAAATAATCCTTATCGTCAGTCAGGCGTGTTGACCACATGAGCCAATCAAGTTTTGTGTAGTCTGACCGTGAATCAAGGGGCACGCCGTAACGATTCATTTTTGATTTATAAAGGCTGATTTCGGCTTTTTTAACATCGCTTGAAAAAATATTAAATCCTAATATGCTGTCCCAAACCATGTTATATTTTATGCTCCAGCCGTCTGCATTGTCAAACGATAAGCGTGTCGCGCCATGCGGAGCAGCCGCTTCTTTTTCCCATTTCTTCGCATATTCGCTTGCCTTTTTCATATATGCGGGATCGCCCGATAGATATGAATATGCGGCTATACCCAATATTGCTTTAAGGCTCAAATTGCAGTTGTGGCTCGACTTTCCGGCAAAATCGTCGGTGCAAAGCTGCATCCCCGGGTCATAACCGTACTCCACGAGATAATCTGACCACGCCTTCATCAATTCTGCGTTTTCTTCAAAAAGCCGAGGCATTTTCTTTGAATATTTTTTTATGGCAGCTAAGCACAAAAGCATATTCCCGGTTTCTTCTATGGGCATCTGACTTGAAAGCTGTTTCTCCGGATCGTCGCTTTTTCCGTATACTTGTCCGTTGGCAATCGGGTATACACCCACATCGTGCGGTACAAAGTTATATTGCCATTCTTCTGACTTGGCATATTCTACAATTGGACGCAGCATTGCTTCAACGAGATCCGGGTTGTATTTCAAGAACAGCGGCATTGACGGATAAGTAAGATCCAATGTTCCCATGCAGCCGTTTGATTCACACTCTTTTGATAAAAATATCAGATTGTTTTCATCGTCGCAACTCAACTTGTGCGCAGCGACAGCCTGCCTGTATGCCAAAGAAACTATCGCGATGTAATCTTCGCCGAACTTTGCAGCTTCTTCGAGAAGCTTGTCTTCAAAATTATCGCATTGCCTTTTTATGCTGCTATACTCGCTCTTTGCCGCAGAGACCATAATCCCAAAATCGGGAACAAATCTGTTGAAATATTCCTGCTTTGCTTTGCCGAAATATTCAATGGTTTTTATTTCGTCATAAGCCAGGGTGATAACGCCGGACATTTCGGGCTTTGTGACGGTTATATAGGGCATATCGCGGTAAGCGTTATATGTTTTATCTTCGGATACTTTTTCTATATGAGAAAAAGTAGCATCATTTTTGTTGCTGCATATTGCTGCAAAGGCGTTTTTGTCGCACAGGTGCAGATAACCCCAGTTTATCTCTATTTTATCTCCGGATTCCGAGAGCGGATTTTGAACTTTGTTGCCGCAGCACAGCGAAAAGTCGGTACGCTTGAATATTATATCTGTCTGTTCGCTGCCGGCACAGCATCTGGAATTTATGCCGAAAACAAATTCTATCTTTTTGTCAGCCTCGCATTTTCTCTTGATTTCATACTCAACATAACTGACAGGTCTTGAAAATATTTCCGGATTGTCTATGAGCAGAGGAGTCACGAAGGTCAATGTGACCTCTGCGAATTCGTTTTCAAATTTATATATTGTGCTGAGCGGTTTTACCGTAAGACTCGTTTGCCTCATTTTATTCTTTGCCTGAGTCAAATCATTTGATGTTGCCCCCATTGAATAAAAATTGCCGCAAACATTTATCCCGACCATAATCGGGTTCGGCTTTTCTGTCCAGTTCCTTGTTGTATCATCATACAGATGATCGTTACATGACCATACTGAAAAATATGGATCTACTGTAATAAGCGGCACGGCAGCGGGTCTAATGTTCATGATTATCCTCCTGAATGCTGTTTAATTTGCAGTTTTGGCATTTTTAATAAAGATCGTCATCGTCGTCATCATAAAATGCCTTTTTGACTTCGTCATACATTTCCTCAAGCTTTTTGATCTGCTTTTTAGCATAGGGCAGGAGGTTTGAAGAGCTCTTGAAATGGCGGTTGAGTTTTATCTTCAGCTTGCTTCTGCCGCTCTCTTTCTCTGCGCTCTCGTCATCGGTTTTGTCGGACGAGGGAATGAAATGGAATGCGTCTTTAAGCTGCGCCGTTGCGTCTCTTCTGAAGCTTTCAAGCTTTGCCTTTGTCTCGTCAAGCGACGGCACCTTATCCGAAACGCCGTTCTTTATCGTGCCGGCAAAATTGCTCAGCGTGTCGGAGAAGCCTTTTATCTTATCCATGACCTTTCTGACATCGAGCGCCCTGTATACGGCAAAGACGAGGTCAACTAAGAATATCGCAAGCACGCAGGCGAAGATGATTATCGCCGCAGAGTCGAGCAGCCGCGAGAAGCACTGAACGACTATCGGATGAACAAGATAGAGGAACAGTATCGAGGCGATGCCCCAGTAGAATGTGTGTCCGAGGCAGATGCGTCCCTGAATGTTGAACTTCTTGTTAGAATAGTCCCACCATCTCGCGTGAAAGAGCTTTTCCATAAGCACGCTCGTTATGAACTCGACAATGTCGCAGACCACCATGCCGGCAATAAAGACGAGCAGGGGAGTTATCAGAACATCGTGACCGAACATCGGAATCCTGATGTCGAGATTTTTGACCGGTGTCAGGGTTATCGCCATCGCAAGAGCACCCGTGCCGTATATCGGGCACATAGGACCTTTTAAGAACCCGCGATTGACCCATTTGCGCGCACCGACCGAGCAGTATATCGATTCGCCGAGCCAGCCGACTGCACTGTAAAAGAAGAAATACAGCACATATGTAACTATCGTCATAAAAATTTTCATAAAGCTTCTCTCTCTTTCGTTGATCGGTTCATGCCTGCGCCGGATATCAGCCTTTGGCGTTCTGCTTGGCTATTTTCATCTCTCTCGATGCGCAGTATTTGTCCGCGAGCGAAAGAACCATTCCCTCGGGGCTTGTCGGCGGCAGCGGCGTCAGAGGCCACATATGCCGGATTATCATCATTTCACTTTTTTTGTCAAGCTCGCCGCACAGTAATTTCGCATTTGCGGCGGCAAATTTCGGGTGTCTGTAGCCGTGCGGACGGTGGCTCCAGTCGTTTTCGTGCCAGTCATAGTAGAACAGATCGTGCATTGTCGCGGCTCTTGCCGCCTTGCGGTAGTCGAGCCCGAAATGTCTGCAAACGCGGAATGTCAGATATGCAACGCTCGTTATGTGCTGGAGTCTGTCCATTTTGTCGTGCTGCGGATATTTTTTCAGACTCTGTACCTCGGGCGAAAAATATATGTCATTGACGCAGTCAAAAAAATCTGCGTCGCGCCCTGTGTCGAGCGAGTATGTCCGCGCATATACTTCCTTGAGTCTTTTGAACGGAGAACTCATGTTATCCCTGCTTTTCGAGTTTCTTTATCATCAGCTTGGCGGCTTTATATATGTCGCCGCAGCCGAGTGTTATCACAAGATCGCCCTTTTCGACATTCTTGACAACATAGTCGGCAACCTCTTCGAAGGTGTTGAACCATACGCTCCCGGGAATCTTCTCAGCGAGCTGCGAGGTGTAGATGTTGTATGTGTTTCTCTCGCGCGAGCCCATTATCTCGGTCAGAACCGTTTTGTCCGGGATGCTCAGAACGCGGCAGAAATCGTCGAAGAGCATTGCCGTGCGCGAATATGTGAACGGCTGGAACACTGCCCAGACTCTGTTGAAGCCCATGCCCATTGCGGTCGTGAGTGTCGCTTCAAGCTCTCTCGGATGGTGGGCGTAGTCGTCCGCGATGGTTATGCCGTTGATCCTCTTGAGAATCTCAAAACGCCTGCCCGCGCCGTGAAAAGCTTCGGCGCACGCAATTATCTTATCCATCGGTATTCCTGCGTTGTCCGCCGCGGCAATAGCAGCAAGAGCGTTGTATACATTGTGCTCGCCGGGGATGCCGAGGCTTATCCTGCCGACATTCTCGCCGTATTTGATTATGTCAAAGCTTGCAAACTCATGCTCGAGCACGATGTTGTCGGCTCTGAAGTCGTTGCCCTCTTTGAGACCGAAGGTGATGAACTTTTTGTCCTTGACTCCCGCGATGGCGCGCAGCGTGTTTGCGTCATCGCCGTTATATATGACCTCTTTGCGGGTCATCGAAGCAAACTTCGTGAACGAAGCGATGAGGTTGTCGAGCGTCTTGAAGTAGTCGAGGTGATCCTCGTCTATATTAAGCAGAACGCAGACATCGGGCGAGAGCGAAAGGAAAGTGTCAACAAATTCGCATGCCTCGCAGAGCATATGCTCGCTCTTGCCGACAAGACCGTTTGTGCCTGTGAGCGGAAGCTTGCCGCCGATAACCGCCGACGGATCTTCGCCGGATTGAATAAATATCTGGGTGAGCATCGATGTTGTCGTGGTCTTGCCGTGAGTGCCGCAGACGCAGATGCAGTCGTCAAACATTCTTGTTATCGCGCCGAGCATCTCCTTGCGCTCAAAGGTCGGGATTCCCGATGCCTTTGCCGCGCAGAGCTCCGGATTGTCGGGGAGAAGAGCGGCGGTGTAGACTATCATCTCCGCGCCCTCTATATTCTCGGCTCTCTGCCCGAGCGTTACGGGTATGCCGAGCGCACGGACGCGGTTGAGCGTGTCGCTCTCGTTGTTGTCCGAGCCGGTTATTTCATATCCTTTTGAATGAAGTATCTCAACGAGCGGACACATTCCCGAGCCGCCGATGCCGATGAAATGAACCCTCTTTACCTTCTTGAGCACTTCGTCTATTTCTTTCATAATTAACAAGCCTCCGAATTTGTCAGCATATTCAAAAACGAGCCAAAATCAGAATACGCTTCATGATATACATACATATAAATTATAAATGCTCGATTTGTATTATAATACGCTGACAAGAAAAATATAATATATTTTTATAAATATTTTGTTACAAAGCTATGACATAGCCGAGCGGCGGTTCATATACTGGGATGAGGCAAAGGAGGAAAGCCTATGATGAATATCAGAAAACTTCTGACCGTCGGCGGGGATGAGCGTATGCTCTATACCTCTCAGAGCCTTGCGGAAAAAGGGTTCGATGTTGAAATATTCGCGCCTTCGCCGCCCGCAGGCTTTGAACATATGCGCCCGACGGGAGACAAAAGCATAGATTCGGCTGCCGCGCGCGCCGATGCGGTCATTCTGCCTCTGCCCGTCAGCCGCGACGGCGTTCATCTCAACTCAAGCCCGCTTACATTGAACGAGCTCTCCGACACTCTCGAACGCGGTCAGACCGTGTTTGCCGGAATGATGGACGGCACGCTCAAATCGAGCTTTTTCAAAAAAGGTATCCGCGTGTTTGATTATTTTGAGCGCGAGGAGCTCGCCGTCAACAACGCCGTGCCGACGGCGCAGGGTGTTATAAAAATAGCCATGGAAAATATGAAGATAACCCTGCACGGTGCGCGGTGTGCCGTCACGGGCTACGGCAGAACGGCTAAAGTGCTTGCTGATATGCTCGCTGCTTTGGGCGCCCGCGTGACGGTCGCGGCGAGAAAATGCAGCGATCTCGCATGGGCGAGAACCGGCGGACTCGATGCCGTGAATATCTCCGAGCTCATGAAAACGGCGCCGGAGCTCGATTTGCTTGTCAATACCGTTCCGAGCCTCGTGCTCGATTGCAAAACGCTCTCCGCGCTCCGCCGCGACTGCCTTGTGATAGATATCGCCTCAGCCCCTTACGGAACCGACTTTGCCTGTGCGCGTGAACTCGGGCTCAATGTTATAGTTCCCGGTTCTCTGCCCGGCAAGACGGCGCCCAAAACGGCGGGAGAAATAATAGCGGATGCTATACTCAATATTATAAAGGAGGGGAGTTGATGAAACAGTTGCGCGTGGGCTTTGCCCTGTGCGGCTCATTCTGCACGCTTTCAAAGGCAATAGCCGAGATGCGGGAGCTAAAAGCAAAGGGCGCGGATATTCTTCCGATAATGTCCGAAAACGCATATTCTGTTGATACCAGATTCGGAAAAGCGGCGGATATTGTTCGCGAGATAGAAGATATCTGCGGGAAGCCCGTTATTCATACTATAACCGATGCGGAGCCGATAGGACCTAAAAAAATGATAGATATCCTTATCATTGAGCCGTGTACGGGGAACACCCTTGCAAAGCTCGCAAACGGAATAAACGATACCCCGGTGACTCTTGCGGCAAAATCGCATATCAGAAACGGGGGAGCGGTGCTGCTCGCCGTCTCCACAAACGACGCACTCGGCGCGGCGGCCGCCAATATCGGCAGACTGCTCAACACAAAGCATATATATTTCGTCCCGATGCGGCAGGACGATCATATAAAAAAGCCGAATTCCATTGTCGCCGATTTTTCGAAAACTTACGATGCAGCCGTTACCGCGCTCTCGGGCGTGCAGCTTGAACCTCTGCTGCTCGCTCCGTCCGCGGTTTGATATACGGGAGCGTACTTCGTATTCTGTAACGCCTGAAAATTTTGGCGTTATGTGGAACTTGGTGCGCTCCCTTTTGGCTTTATGCGAAGTATAAAGTTAGCAAGTCTGCCAAGAATATCTTTGTTCTCTGCGTTTCGTACTAAAAATGCTCTTCAATGTAATCTTTAGTTGGCGTTTCGGGCTCTTGAAAAATTTGTATGATTTTGTTATAATTATCTGAATCCTAAATTCGGGAAGTTTGCTCAGTGCAGACTGAAAACAGGGAGATTGTTATTTATGTTGGATTTCCGCCCTCCGGTAACTGAGGACAGAAAGTGGGTGGCCCCCATTATCAGCCACGCAAAACGCTTTGGCTGTGACTACAGCTTCGGCGATATGTTCATCTGGCAGCATGTCTATAACATCAGAATCGCGTCGCATGACGGCTTTCTCTTTTCAATCAACGGCACCGATGACGACAACGGCGTCAAAAGACCGACTTACGGTTTCCCCGTCGGCGAGGGGGATCTGAAAGCAGCGATTGAACTTATCGAAGAAGACTCCGCCAAAAGAGGCTACGGGCTTGAGATGTTCGGACTCAACAACGAGTGTGTGAAAAAGGTCGAGGAGCTGTTCCCCGGCAAGTTCGATTTTGAACCGCTCAGAGACAGCTTTGATTATATATATCTTACCGAGAATCTTATCAATTTGCCCGGCAAGAAGTTCCACGGCAAGAGGAATCATATCGCCGCATTTATGCGCGAAAATGAGTGGAGCTATGAGCCCATAACCGCGGACAACCTTGATGAGTGCAGAGCGATGAACGCCGAGTGGGAGCGCAGGAACAGGGAAAAAGACCCCGAAGCAATGGACGATGAGCTTGACGCAATAAATATAAGCTTTGAAAACTATTTTGATTTGGGCTTTGTCGGCGGACTGCTCAGAGCGAATGGCGAGGTTGTTGCGTTCACCTTCGGCGAGGAGATGAACCCCGAGGTTTTCTGCACCCATATTGAAAAAGCCTATGCCGATGTGCGCGGAGCATATCCGATGATAAATCGCGAGTTTGCCGCAAACGCTCTCTCGCAGTATAAATACATCAACCGCGAGGACGATACCGGCTCCGAGGGACTGCGCAAAGCAAAGCTCTCTTATTGCCCGGATATCCTGCTCGAAAAATATATGGCAAGGGTCAAGAAATGATCATTTCAACTGCTTCAAAAGAGGATATCGGTGAGCTTACCGCCCTGTGGCAGACTTGCTTCGGCGATGACGACGATTATATCGGCGCGTTTATGCGCAGCCGCTTCGTACCAGAGCACACGCTCATCGGGCGCGAGGACGGGAAGATATGTTCGGCGCTCTATCTGCTTGACGGTAAAGTGAGAATAGCCGGTGAGGCGTTTGACGCGGCGTATTTATATGCTGCATGTACCCATCCGGATTTTCGCTCACGCGGATATATGGGTGAGCTGCTCCGATCTGCCGAGTCGCTGTGCCGCGATTCGGGACTTGATTATATCTGCCTCGTTCCGGCGGAGGACAGCTTGTTTGATTACTATTCCCGCTTCGGCTACCGCGCGGCTTTTGAAGAAAAACTTCTGAAAATCGATCGCCGCCACCTTGAGCTTATCGCGGACAACAGCGCTCAGATTGAAGAGCTCACTGCCGAAAATATGCAGACGGTCAGAAACGCTTGCCTCTGCGGCATTGATTGCTTTGTTTGGAATATCGATGCTTTGCAATACGCAATAGACGAAAACGCCAACGCGGGCTGCAAGAGCGTCGCCGCATCTTTGTCAGGCAGGAGTTCTGCTTATGCGCTCTTTGACGAAGATGGCGAAACGGCGATAATCAGAGAATGTGCCGCAAGGCGCGGATGCGTTCCCTTGCTCGCTCATGCACTGCTCTCGGCGAGCAAATGCAGCGAATTTTCGTTCAGACTTCCGCTTGATTTTCCGCTCTCTGCGGATTCGTTCACGACCCGCAACAACGCCATGCTCCTGCCGCTTAACGCAGATTCGGTGTCGGCGCTCGGAGATATAAAAAACGCCTATATGGGACTTACTCTCGGTTAAACGGAGGGAAAAGATATGATATACATTTTTCTTGCAAACGGCTTTGAAGAGGTCGAAGCTCTCGCGACTGTCGATGTTCTGCGAAGAGCCGATCTGAAAGTGAAAATCGTCGGCGTCGGTTCCGATGTCATAACCGGAGCGCACGGGATAAGCATCGTGTGCGACGCTGTGGACAGCGATTTGACACCCGGCGATGATATAGAAGCCGTTATTCTGCCCGGCGGAATGCCAGGCACGCTGAATCTTGAACGATCAGATAAAGTCAACGGCTTTGTTGACTATGCCTATGAAAATAAAAAGCTTGTCTGCGCCATCTGCGCCGCCCCGTCGATACTCGGCCATAAAGGCATGCTTAAGGGTAAAAAAGCAGTCTGCTTCCCGGGCTTTGAAAGCGAACTTGAAGGCGCAGAGCTTTCAGATTCGTTTGTTGTGACGGACGGCAATATAATAACCGCCAAAGGCATGGGCAGTGCCGTGAAATTCGGAATCGCAATAGGCGCGGCTTTTGTTGGTGAAGCGAAAATGAAGAAAATCGAGGAGTCGCTCCAATGCTCCTGAGAGATATACGCGAAGAAAAGGCGGCTATCAGAAGCAAATGCAGGCTTCTGCGCTCGCAGTTTACCGCAGAGGAGAAGAAAAGCCTCGACGCGCGTATCTTCAACCGTCTGACGAATCTCTGGCGGTACAGGGAGTGCAGTACGCTTCTGACCTATGTTTCGAATGATATAGAGGTCGATACTCACGCCCTTATCGAAGATGCGCTGAAACGTTCGAAGCGTGTCGCCGTTCCGCGCTGTATACCGGGACTTCACGAGATGGAGTTTTATTATATAACCTCGTTTGACGACCTGCAAAAGGGCGCTTACGGGATACTCGAACCGATAAAGTCAAAATGTGAGAAGCTCGTGAATCTGAGCGAAGGGCTGTGCATTATACCCGCACTCACATTCGATGAGCAGGGCTATCGCCTCGGCTTCGGCAAGGGATACTACGACAGATTTCTGTCCCGCTTCAAAGGGGATACGGCGGGGATATGCTACGAGTGCTGTATAAGCAATCGGCTTCCGCGCGGAAGATTTGACAGATGCGCCGATGTCGTAGTGACGGAAAAAAGGGTAATTTCAAACGGCTGAGAGGAGCTACATATGAAAAGAACGCTTAAACTTTACAGCGGCGACCAGGGCGGAACGCCCGGCACGCCGGACAGACGCGAAAAAGTCAAGAACTTCGTTGTCCATATCGATGAGGACGACAATGCATCGACTCAGCCGCAGGACGATGTGCCCGTCTATAAGGGTGAAGTATATTTCTCGAGCCGCCCCGCCAAAAAACGCTCGGCAGGTTCTCGCTCATCCTCCGGCGGAGCGTCCGCAAAGACTAAGACAAAGACCGATAAAACCGCGGATGCGCTTGTCCTGACCGCTTTTATACTTGTTATTGTAGCCATATCCGTCGTGCTTTCGTTTATAGCCATCTCGTGCATAAACGATGTTCTCGCGATAAACCGCGGCAATGATATAGTTACTGTAAATATCCCGCAGAACGCTACTACAAATCAGATAATCGATATTCTCGACGATAACGATCTCATTTCCAACAGAGCCTTCTGCAAGATGTTCTATAAAGTATCTTCTGCGGCCAAGGGCACGGGAATGAGGAGCGGACTCAACAAGATACAGAAGCTCGGATATAAGATAAAAGTCTTATTTGTCGGACCTCCCGAGCCGGAATATATAAGTGGTGTCTATTATCTCCAGCCGAGTATGGGCGTTGAAGGTATGCTTTATGAGTGCCGCGCCGTTCAGGCGGGACCCAATACTGTTACTCTGCTGTTCCCCGAGGGCTGGTCTATCCCGCAGATAGCCGCGAGACTCGAGGAATACGGCGTCTGCACTTCCGCTTATTTCATCAAGGCTATCAGCGAATCGCAGTTCGATTATTCGTTCCTCTCATCGATAAAGAACAGCGAGAACAGAACCTATCGCCTTGAGGGCTATCTCTTCCCGTCCACTTATGATTTCTTCCAGGGCGAGAGTGCAAATATAGCAATTCGCAGATTCCTCGACGCTTTCTCTGATGTCTGGACTGACGCTTATGACAAGCGCGCCAAGGAGCTCGGCTATTCTGTCGACGAGATTCTGACTATAGCCTCGATAATCCAGCGCGAGGCGGCGGATGAT
>DKDF01000078.1:22606-23100 GCA_002451755.1 Ruminococcaceae bacterium UBA6855 | reverse complement strand
CCCAGATGAAGCTGATTTCTTCTGTTATCCACAACCGCCTGAAGAACCCGTCTCAGACTGCCGGCAGACTCGAGTGCGATTCTACTAAAGATTATATAAAGAAGTATGTCACGCCTATAACCGATGTCAATCTCGTCAACAAGTACGCCGATGCATATAACACCTATTCGGCGCAGGGACTCCCGCCCGGACCCATATGCAACCCCGGCGCGGCGGCAATAAAGGCGGCGCTCTATCCGTCGAACACCAAATATTATTATTTCTGCCACGACAAGTTCGGAAATATCTATATGGCGAGGACGAAGAGTGAGCACGACGCCAATGTGCTCAAGGCTTTCAGCCAGAACTGAATCACAGGGAGCAGGCAGAACGCTTGCTCCCTTATCTATGAAAAGGAGTGCCGCAATGGATATAATAAGACCCGAAGTCCTCGCACCCGCAGGAGATGCGGAGCGCCTGAAAGCCGCCGTATATTACGGTGCGGATGCGGTCTA
>DKDF01000078.1:0-22573 GCA_002451755.1 Ruminococcaceae bacterium UBA6855 | reverse complement strand
CTATATGGGTGGAACGCGCTTCGGTATGCGTGCTGCGCCGAAGAATTTTTCGGACGATGAGCTTGTAAAAGCTGTGTCATTTGCCCATGAAAACGGCGTTAAAGTATATCTTACCTGCAATATTATTCCGAATACCGCCCAACTCAAAGAACTGCCGGAATTTCTTGAATCCGCTTCGGCTGCCGGAGTTGATGCGCTGATAATAACCGACCTCGGCGTGCTCTCTTATGCAAAGAAATACGCGTCCAAAGTGCCGATTCATATATCCACGCAGACAGGTGTAGCCAATGCCGAGAGCGCACGTATGCTCTTTGACCTCGGCGCGGAAAGAGTGGTCTCCGCACGTGAACTCACGCTCGATGAGCTCGCCGACCTCCGAGCCGGAATGCCCAAAGAAATGGAGCTCGAATGTTTTGTCCACGGCGCAATGTGTGTCTCATATTCCGGACGCTGTCTGCTCTCAAATTATCTTACCGACAGGCACTCGAATAAAGGCGAATGCTCTCAGCCCTGCCGCTGGGAATACAGCCTCATGGAGCGCACCCGCAAGGGCGAATATTTCCCCGTTGAAGAAACCGCAAGCGGCACATATATAATGAACTCAAAGGATATGTGCATGATCGAGCATATCCCGGAGCTCATCGAAGCCGGCGTCTCAAGCTTCAAAATCGAGGGCAGGGCAAAGACCGAATATTATACCGCCGTTGTGACTAACGCATACAGAAGCGCTGTCGATGCCTATCTCGCCGCGCCGTCAAATGATTTTAAGCCCGCACAGTGGATGGTGGACGAAGTTTATAAAATAAGCCATAGAGACTACTGCACAGGCTTTTTCTTCGGTTCTCCGCGCGACGATGCACATATATATTATAAAGGCGGCTATGTCCGCAGCTGGGAAGTGGCGGCGATTGCCGTGAAGAGCGAAAACGGAACTCTTACCGTCAGCCAGCGCAACAGATTTTTTGAGGGCGATGAGCTTGAAATAATGAACAGGGGAAAAGAGCCGACGGTTATCACTGTCAGAAATCTCAAAAATTCCCTCGGCGAAAGCGTCAACAACGCCCCTAATCCCATGGCGGAGTTCACTTTTGACTGCGATGCCGATGTTCCGGCGGGCGCGTTTATCCGCCGAAGCACCGACGAAAAATAAAACTTGATTTTTAGCGGCTGTGCGCCTGCATTTTATCGCGCCGAACGGTCAATGATAAATCTATCAACTGTCGGAGATGATATTATGCCCAAACGCGCAGTCGTTGTGTTTTTTATATTCTGCCTGCTCATGGGCGTGGTCTGTCTCCAACTGATAAGCGTTTCAACCGGGCTTGATACCGCCGCAGGAACGGTGAAAAATACCCGCAGCATCGAGTTGTCTGATTTGGGCGCACCGATATATGACTGCAACGGTCGGCTCATAACAAACGGATATACCGAATATTTTGCCGCCGCGCGACCGACTGCCGCGGCTCTTTCCGAGCTTCGGAAAATGCTCGATGACGATGACTTTGAACAGGCTCGCGAAAAGCTTTCAAAAGGCCGTCCTGTGGCTGTCAGAGTGCCGTCCGGCGAGAGCGGATGCGAAGATGTGAAAATAATCGGCGTTGAAAGACGATATTCTCCGCGCCAGCCTGCGGCGCATATTATTGGCTATACGAACTCAGACGGCGGCGGGGTCTGCGGGATAGAAAAGGCATTTGAAAGCATATTTAAAAATAACCGCAGGAGTATCAGCGCGGTGTTTCCGGTCGATGCCTACGGACGTGTTATCTCCGGTGCGGACATAACCGCTCGCGCAGACGGAGACTACGGCGAGTCGGGCGTATATTTAACGCTCGATCTTGAAATTCAGCAGATAGTCGAAGACTGTATGGACGAGTGCGGAGTGGACATCGGCGCAGTTGTTGTCCTCGACCCGAAAACCGGGGCGATAAGAGCCTGCGCGAGCCGACCGGTGTTCGATTCAAACGACCCGGCAAAGAGCCTTTCGGACAGCAATTCTCCGTTTATCAACCGTGCGTTCTGTGCCTTTGCGGTAGGCTCCGTGTTCAAACCTGCCGTCGCCGCTGCCGCGCTCGAACAGGGGATATCTCCGTCAATAAAATATGACTGCACGGGCGTGACGGAAGTCGGCGGCGTTGAGTTCGGCTGTTATGAGCATAAGGCTCACGGAGTCGTTGATATGTGCGGCGCGCTTGAGCGTTCCTGCAACGCCTATTTTATTCACCTTGCGCAGAAACTCGACAGAGAAAAGATGATATCGACTCTCTCCGATCTCGGCTTCGGCAAATCTATAGACTTGTGCGATGGCATAACTTCTGTATCGGGATATCTGCCGAAGGCTTGCGAGCTCGATTCAAAGGCGGCTGTTGCCAATCTCGCGTTCGGTCAGGGCACGCTTACCGCATCTCCGCTCACCGTCTGTGCCTATATGTCCTGTATAGCAAACGGCGGCGCATACAATACCCCGTATCTTGTCGAAAAAGCAATCGACGGGACAAATACCGTCTTTGAGCACGAGAAGCGTGCGGGCGAGTATGTTATGAGCAGTAATACTGCGTCGATACTTTCAAAGTATCTCAAAAGCGCAGTCGAGAACGGAAACGGCAGGGGAGCAAAGCCGGAAAACACCACCGCCGCCGGCAAGACCGCAACCGCGCAGATAGGAAAGTTCGAAAACGGAGCGGAATTATATAACACATGGTTTTCGGGCTGGTTCCCGGCTGAAAATCCTCGCTATGTCATAACCGTTTTCAAAGAGAGGGGAAGCGGAGGCGCGTCCGACTGCGCCCCGGTGTTCAAGGCTATCGCCGACAGAATAACGGCTTCAGAAAGCGAATGATCCCAAGTCAAACGCCGCTCAAAAATAAAGGAAAAAATATTGAAAAAACTTTGAAAAAAGGCTTGACATAAACAACCCCTTTTGCTATAATAGTCAACGTTCTGAGGGAACAAAGACAGCGATTCAGAACAGACCTGCGAGAGTGGCGGAATCGGCAGACGCGCACGTTTGAGGGGCGTGTGGTAATCCCGTACGGGTTCAAGTCCCGTCTCTCGCACCATGGCGGGTTCCTTAGGGTGCCCGCCAAACTTATCGGTGATCAAAGCGTTCAGCTTCACCCTCGGTAGCTTCCGCCGTGTAAAAATCAGGAAGTACAAATGCGGATATGGCGGAATTGGCAGACGCGCTAGATTCAGGTTCTAGTCGGGGCAACTCGGTGCAGGTTCAACTCCTGTTATCCGCACCAGCGCAGAAGGCTTGATAATCAACGGTTTTCGTGATTGTCGAGTCTTTCTCTTTTTGCGCTCCAACCTTTGCAAAACAGGTGTTTTCTAACACTTTTCTAACACATAAAATCTCTCGAAGAAAGCGGGGAACGGAATGAAACGCTCAGGCGCAAAGAAAATAGATATGCTCAACGGCTCTATCTGGAACAAACTGCCGCTGTTCGCGCTCCCGGTCGCGGCAACGGCGATACTCGAACAGCTATTCAATGCGTCCGATCTCGCCGTTGTCGGCAACTTTGCGGGCGACAAGAGCACCGCGGCCGTCGCGGCGGTCGGCGCAAACGGTCCCGTCATAGGACTTATAGTGAACTTTCTTATCGGCATCTCACTCGGCGCAAATGTCGTTATCGCAAACGCCATGGGCAGGAATAATAAAGAATCAGTTCAGCGCGCCGTACATACCTCGATAATATTCGCGCTCGTCGGCGGAACAATAGTCGCCGTGATAGCCGAATTTTTTGTCGGCAGGATGCTCAGCTCCCTCAATGTTCCGGATGATGTCCTGCCCCTTGCGGTTATATATTTCAGAATATATCTAATCGGTCTGCCCGTCATATTGCTCTATAACTTCGAAGCGGCGATTTTCAGAAGCATCGGTGACACAAAAGTGCCGCTTATCGCGCTCGCCGTGTCCGGCATTCTCAATGTTATTCTCAATCTTTTCTTCGTTATAGTCCTCAAAATGACCGTCAGCGGCGTTGCAACCGCTACAGTTATCTCGAATGCAGTCAGCTCGATAATACTTTTTATACGCCTTATGAAGTCGGATAAATATATAAAAGTCGAGCCGAAAAAGATGAGGTTCAGCCTGAACAGCTTCAGAATGATAATGAAGATAGGACTCCCCGCAGGAATCCAGAGCGCTGTTTTCGCCGTGTCAAATATTGTTATCCAGTCGGCGATAAACAGCCTCGGAACCGTCGTTATAGCGGCGTCGAGCGCGGCGTTCAATATTGAGGTTATAGCTTACGACGTTCTGAACTCGTTCAGCCAGGCATGCACGACATTCGTCGGGCAGAATTACGGCGCGGGTCAGATAAAACGCTGCAAGCGCACGCTGTGGTTGACGCTGATAGAAGATACGATAGCCTCCGGCACGGCAATCGGAATCGTCCTGCTTGTCGGCCGCTTCCTGCTCTCGATATTCAACAGCGACCCGCAGGTTATAGAAATCGGCTATACGCGCCTCGTGATAGTCTTCTCGGCGTATACTTTCAGTATGCTCTATGAGATAATGTCAGGCTACCTGCGCGGCTTCGGCGTCTCGCTTGTCCCGGCAGTGCTGACGATGATCGGCGTCTGCGGAATAAGAATAGCCTGGATAGAACTCGTCTTCCCGAAAAATCACAACTTCGAAACAATAATGACGGTCTACCCCATAAGCCTCGCTGCAACGGCGCTGCTGATATTCATAGCGCTTCTTATTTATCGCCCGTCACACAGATTTGCAAATAAATCGCCAAACCATGAAGAAGAACCCGTAACTCAAAATTGATTTACCAAGCCGCATGATTTCATGCGGCTTTTTTGCTGTCCGTTTTATTGCTCTGCAAACTGTGAATCGGAAATTTTTATTGTAAGAAAAAGTTGGGTGTAGTATAATCTCCTTGATGATTTATTCTCGGAGGTGCGGATATGTTCAATAAATCGATTCTTGAAAAAGTTCTCGCGCAGTATAAGCAGGACTTTGTACTGACCCAGTGTAAAAATGAAAATTACAAATGGAAAGCCGTAAAGCAGTTTCAGGATAATTGGGATGTGAACGCTTCCGATTTTTCGGAGATGCTGAGCCGCTCTCTTGAAAAAACATATAATCTGCTGGCTTCGGCAAATAATTTTCCAAAAGTTATGATGTCAGAGTTCGCAAAAGCCGCGCCCGAGGAAGTGCGAGCCATGTTCATCGCCCTCTTTGACGAAAGCAGGGATGTTTTTGAGCGCATGGACGAATTCAAACATCGGTCATCAGTGCTGCTGGAAAAATACGGAAACGGAGCGGCGCAGCACTACCAGTATGAAAATGCTATCAGCACATATCTTTGGCTGCGCTATCCGGACAAGTACTATATCTATAAATTCAGCGAAGTTAAAACCGTCGCGAGCGAGCTTGAATCTGATTATCAGTTCAGAAAAGGCGCTTATGCGGAAAACATTCGTAATTTTTTGAATCTCTATGATGAGATCAGTGCCGCTCTCAAGGAGGATGCGGAACTTGTAAATCTTCTGCACTCCCATTTGACGGATGACTGCTATCCAGATCCTGAATTAAAAACACTGACAATCGATGTGGGATTTTATATCAGCAGGTATTATTCACAAATTGAACCGCCACATGAACGGACCAACTGGTATGGAGCGGACTATAATCCGGGATTTACTGTTAGTGATTGGGAAAAACTTCTGAAAGATAGAGATGTATTTACCACCGGTTCGCTTGAAATTATGAAACGAATGTTGGACTATGGCGGAACAGCATCTTGCTTGCAATTATCGGTAAAATATGGTGAAACCAGTAACTTTTATAATTCCGGCTCGGTTGCGTTGGCAAAACGTATCTGTAAAGCTACCGGGGTTATTCCGGAAAAAAGAGAAGATGGGTCTACGCAGTGGTGGACAATTCTCTATGTTGGTCGCGGCGCGGAGAAAGATGAAGAAGGCAGCTTTGTTTGGCGACTCAGAGACGAACTTTCAGCCGCGCTTATCAAGGCTGATTTGAGCGATATTAAACTGTATGTCGATAATCATAGTGATAAGGATTGCAGTTATTGGTGGCTTAACGCGAATCCTAAAATTTGGAGCTTTTTCGATATTGCGGTTGGGGAGACACAGGCATACACTCTTTACAACGAAAATGGAAATAAACGTCGGATTTTTCAGAATTTTCTTGATGCCAAAGTTGGAGATGTGGTTATTGGGTACGAGTCCAATCCGGTAAGGCAAATTGTGGCGATTGGTCGTGTCAGTGCAGAACAGGATGGCGAAAAATTATTTTTTGAGAAAGTTGAAACATTATCCTCTCCAATTGATTACGCCGTTCTCAAAGAATGCCCGGAACTGGAGAATATGGAGTATTTCAGAAACCCGCAGGGCAGCCTCTTTAAACTGACCAGAAGCGAATATGAGTTTATTCTCGATATGATTCGTGAAGAAAACCCCATTATCACAGCCGCATCATCCGATGCTTACACAAAGGACGATTTCCTGAACGAAGTATATATGACCGAAGAACGCTACGAAACCCTCGTCAATGTTCTTCGCAACAAAAAGAATATAATTTTGCAGGGCGCGCCCGGAGTCGGAAAAACTTTTGCCGCGAGGCGTTTGGCGTGGTCGATGATGGGAGAAAAGGACGACAGCAGAATCGAGTTTGTCCAGTTCCACCAGAACTACTCGTACGAGGACTTCATGATGGGCTATAAGCCTGTTGAGGACGGGTTTGAACTGAAATACGGTATCTTTTATCGCTTCTGTCAGAAGGCTGCAAATCAGCCGAATAAAGAGTTTTTCTTTATTATAGACGAGATAAATCGCGGTAATATGAGCAAGATTTTCGGTGAGCTGCTTATGCTGATTGAAAAGGATTATCGAGGTACAAAAATGACGTTGGCGTATAACGGACTGCCTTTTTCTGTGCCGAAAAATCTTTATATTATCGGCATGATGAATACCGCCGACCGAAGCCTTGCCATGATTGACTATGCGCTGCGCCGCCGCTTCAGTTTCTTTGAGATTGAGCCGGGCTTTGATTCTCAGGGCTTTATTAGCTATCAGAACGGTCTGAACAGCGAAACTTTGGATGAACTCATAGCCAAAGTAAAAGAGCTCAACCGCAAAATAGCCTCAGATAAATCTCTGGGCAGGGGATTCTGCATCGGACACAGCTATTTTTGCGGCAGAGATGTCTGCACGGATGAATGGCTCCATTCGGTTGTCGATTACGATATCCTGCCTATGCTCAGCGAATACTGGTTTGATGACGAGAACGAATTCCAGCGTTGGAAGAACATTTTGCAGGGTGTGTTTCAATGATCAAGGATAAGAGCATCTTCATAAAAAACATATATTATATGCTCGCGTATGCCTTTGAAATTCTGAATCAGGGCGGATATGAAGATATAGCTGTCGAAGAGTTTGAGAATATACATAATCTCTTTGCGGCGATTCTCGCAAAAGGTATCGGAAGGCAGCTGAAACAAGGGCTTTATCGGGAATATATTGATAAAAAAGAGGATATTGCCGTTGTCCGCGGGAAGATTGATATGCCCGGAACGATATGGAATCGCCTTGCGAGAAAGCGAGTTCTGACCTGCGAATATGATGAGCTATCCGAAAACAATCTGCTGAATCAGATTCTGAAAACAACGGTCATGCTCCTGCTCCGCCATGCAAAAGTGGAACAGAAGTACAAAGACGAGCTGAAAAAAGAAATGCTTTTCTTCTCCGGAGTCGATACTGTCGATCCCGTCTCTGTTCGCTGGTCTTCAATATATTTTCAAAGAAACAACAATACCTATCGTATGCTTATCAGTCTCTGCCGACTTATTCTTGAGGGAATGTTACTGACAACGGACTTGGGCGAGTATAAATTAGCTTCGTTTGTTGATGAGCAACGGATGAATCGCCTGTATGAAAAGTTTATACTCGAATATTATGCGAAAGAATGTCCGCAGGTCAAGGCAACGGCATCGCAGATACGGTGGATATTGGATGACGGGATCGGAACGATGCTCCCGTCAATGCAGAGTGATATTATGCTGACAAAAGGCAGCGATGTTCTAATAATCGATGCCAAATATTATACTCATACCACTCAGGTGCAGTATGATGTTCACACTTTGCATTCCGGCAATTTGTATCAGATATTCACTTATGTGAAAAACAAAGATGCCGAGTTCGGCGATAAAGAGCACAGCGTTTCCGGTATGCTTTTGTATGCCGCGACCGATGAGGATATCCAACCCGACAACTCGTATATGATGAGCGGAAACCGGATAAGCGTTAAAACGCTCGATTTGAATCAGCCGTTTAAAGTTATCGCAGAACAGCTTGATTCAATTGTGCGCGACCATTTTGATATTTAGTGCAATATCCCTTTTCTCCTTGACTTTTTTCTTCTTCTCGGTTACCATTTACCCGGAATGTAAATGTATTCGAAAAGGGGAACTGAAAATGTATCATATCGCAAAACCGTCAGCAGAACAATTACTGTGGCAGGATATGGAACTTGGCGTTCTTATTCACTACTGCATGGAGATTTATAACCCCGGTTTCAAAAAATATAAAACAGCTGCAGTGCGCAAAAAGCTCTCGCCGGATATAATCAATCCTGAGAATCTTGATGTTGAGCAGTGGGTAAGAAGCGCATACGAGCTCGGCGCAAAGTATGCCGTGCTCGTCGCGAACCATTGTACGGGCTTCTCCCTTTGGCCGACCGCGGAGAATGATTATTGCACATCGTCGCTCAAGTGGAAGGACGGAAAGGGCGATATCTGCCGTGATTTTATCGATGCGTGCAAAAAATACGGACTCAAGCCCGGATTCTATTATTCGACCGGCTGCAACGGCTATTATGATATAAATGATGATGAAAAGCAGGACTGGTTTTCAGAGAAATACCGTGACTATGTCCGCCATGTTGAAAATCAGGTGACCGAGCTTTGGACTCAGTACGGCGAACTGTTTGAGATATGGTTTGACGGCGGTATAATCCCGGTCGAAAAGGGCGGACCGGATATCTTTCCGCTGCTCAAAAAATATCAGCCGCAGGCCGTTTGCTTCCAGGGACCGAAAGAACATCAATCCAACCTGCGCTGGGTCGGCAATGAAGACGGGCTTGCTCCGGAGAACTGTTGGGCAACTACCAACGCGGGCGAGGCGCGCTTTGACGGCACTCAGCCCGATGAGCAGGCGGGCGTCGGCGACCCGGACGGCATATATTATTGGCCTGCCGAAACAGATATGCCAAACCGCGACAACAGCGCGTTCGGCGGCGGCTGGGCGTGGAAAGAGGGGGAGGACGATAAAGTTTTTTCTCCCGAATATCTGCTCGATTGCTATGTCCGCTCCGTCGGACGCAATTCAAATCTGCTTATGGGCATGGCGATATCGCGCGACGGCGATTTCAAAGACGAGGAACAGTTCAAGGCTTTCGGCAAACTGATAAAAGAAACATTCGGAACGCCTATAATTTGCGTTGAACCGGAAGCGACCGAAGTGACGCTCGGTGTCCCGCAGGATAAAAATGCGCGGTTCTTTGTCGTGCGCGAGGATATAGAGAACGGTCAGCACATACGCGAATTTGTTCTCGAAGCGGACGGAAAAGAAGTCTATCGCAGCAACTGCGTCGGACATAAGCGTATAATTCCGCTTGGAGCTCTCAATTGCGGCGATGTAAAGACATTTACTTTCTGTGTCACGGAGTCCGCGGGTGAAGCAAAGCTCAGGGATGCGGCGATATATTGATGCGCGGAGGCGGCTATGAATTTCAAGGACGGAGTGTATGAGGTAACCGAGATAGGCGATAAAACCTATCTTATTGATGAAAAGACGAGCACGATGTTTGTTCTCATCGGAGAAGAGCGTGCGCTCGTGATAGACTGCGGAACGGGTATCGGCGATTTTAAAAGTGTTGTCGAAAAGCTCGTCGGCTCGCTCCCGTATGACCTCGCGGTCACGCACACCCATGTCGACCATATCGGCGGCAGAGGGCAGTTTGAAGATATGTTCGTTTCCGCTGCGGACAGCAAGTTTATAAAAGGCGTAACACCGGCGATGCGCAAAGGCTATGTTTTTATAAACGCCATGACTATGGGCGGCAGTCCGTTTGAAAAGAAGCTGTTTCCCGCGAAGAACGAGCCACGCATACATATAATGAGTGAGGGCGATGTGTTCGATCTCGGTTCGAGACACATCAAAGTTTTTATGACTCCCGGGCATACGGTCGGCAGCGTCAGCTTCTTCGATATAGAAAACAGGACGATATATATAGGCGACGTCGCGAACGAAAATCTTCTCATGATGCTGCCACATGCAACAACGATTGACGAGATGAACGAAACTATAAGAAAGATAATTTCAATCGACGGCTACGATACTGTCTGGGCGTCACACCATACCGAACCGTTCGGCAGAGAGAAGCTTTATGAATTTCTCAGCGGCGGCGAAAAGATAGCTCAAAATAAAAATACTCCCGTGCCGCTTGTGAAGCTCCAAAACGACAACGGGAATAAGATAGTCTACAGAACAAACAGAATACATTGAGTATTATTAAAAGCCGTCGGTTTATCCGGCGGCTTTCAGCTTATTTTAGATAGCTTTGAGTATGTCGATTACCGTTTCAAGTTCTTCAGGCTTGACCTTGTCCGGGAAAATGCCGCCCTTTACGCAGTCCGCAAAATAGCGAATCTCGTTTGCATAGGCGTTGCTCTTGGGCAGTCCAATGTCTCCGGTGTCCTCTCCGTCCTGAGTCACAGGATGAAGCTCTGCGCCGCTGGACTCATATATTGTCATCTCGTCATTTTCCCATGTCACAACGGCATCCTCGAACTGGAACATGAAGCGCGCCGAGAACGGATAGCGACCAGCAAACCAAGCGGCTTCGGTCGAGATAAAGAAATCGCCGAAATCGTATGTCGCGGTTATGTAGTCCTGCTCCGGCCTTTTTATTCTTCTTGCGGTGCACTTCTCCGGCTTGCCAAAAGCATAGACAATAAAATCAAGATCGTGTATGTGGAGATCAAACGGCACAAGACCGCTGCGCTTTTCGTCTCTCATCCAGTCATCCCAGCTCCATTTGGGTATCCCGCCGAGCCTGCGCATCGATGCGGAGAGCAATTTTCCGTATTTGCCGCTGTCGTATATGCTCTTGACAACTTCGTATTCCGGCCAGAATCTGAGCACCTGTGCTATCATGAAGCAGACATTGTTCTTTTTAGCGGTCGAATATACCCTCTGAACATCCTCGCGCTTGAGCGATATGGGCTTTTCGCATATGACATTGATGCCTTTCTCCATCGCCTTGACCGCAAAATCTGCGTGCAGGAATGTCGGCAGGCAGATGTCGAGAATATCAACATCCTCTTTTTCAAGCATTTCATCAAAATCGGTGTAATGGCGTTTGTCTGGATAGTTTTCCATTCTCTCGGGACGGATGTCGCATATTGCGACAAGCTCGGCATCGTCCATACTCTCCCATGCGGGAATGTGCGCTCCGCTTATCCCGCCAACGCCGACGAGTGCGACTTTTAACATTTTTATTTACCTCCGGTCATATATTCTTTCGGCATGTTAGCCGAATAATAACACGCCTTTATAATATCACATATTTCTCTCTTTTTACAGTCATTTTCGGCTTTTTTTCAATAATGTTTGACACCGCGTCTTCAGACATATATAATTGTCATCGGATAAAATTTATCATGAGGAGAATAAGATGAACTTCAGCGAATTTTTTGAATTTATCGGTGTTCCGGCGTTCGGAACAAAGGTGTGTGAGCCTGTAAACTGCGGCGCGGGACTTGCGATTGAGGATGGAATAAACGGCGGAGCGGACGATTCGTATATGGTCGTTCTCGGCGATGTAACGCCGAAAATGTTCCGTGATTTTCTCGCGTCTCTGGTATCAAGCGGCCGCAAGGAGACATTTCACCGCGAAGTAAACGGAAATATATTCTCCGAGTTTGCGTTCGACGGCAGAATCATATACACATATTTCACCCGCGAAGCGGAGCAGGCGAGGGTGATTATTGACAACGCAAGCTGCCCTGTTTCAGAGATGGACGATAACGAGCCGCATGTTCACGGCGACACCGCTCTTATGCAGTTTTCGCTCAAATACGGCAAAATGGTGCGCTTCCACAGCTGCGACTGCGGCATGCTCTATGTCATGAGGCTGCGCGACAACTCTGTTATAATAATCGACGGCGGCGAGATTGAGCAGGCGACGGAAGATGCGTGTGACGAGTTCATGCGCCGCCTTGAGGATCTCACCAACACCGAAAAGGGCGGAAAAATCCGTGTTGCCGCGTGGATCTGCACCCACAACCACGACGACCATATGGATGTGTTTATAAAGCTGCTCAAGCGCGAAAAAGATGTTCTCTGCGTCGAGCGCGTCATGTTCAACTTCCCGTCAAAAACACTGATGAACTATGAATCTCCCTGTACCGACAAACTGCGTGAGAGGCTCAAAAAATATGCGCCGAATGCAAAATATCTTAAAATGCATACGGGTCAGACAATACATTTTCCCGATTCATGCCTTGAAGTGCTCACTACCCACGAGGATATACTTCCGCATTCGTTTCGTGCCAAGGACGGCAATACATATCGCGGCATGAACGAGAGCACCACCGTGTTCCAGATAACCTTTGACGATGCGGCTGTAATCTTCCTCGGCGATGCGGAGGAGACCAACGGCGAAGCACTTATTGCACTCTATGGAAAGAATATGCTCTCATGCAAGTATCTTCAGGGTGCACATCATCTGATAAACGATGACAGAAGTATTTATGCTAACATCAGAGCGGAAAAGCTCCTGGCACTCCAGTGCAGATTTATTGTAATGACAAGATTCTGTGACAATATGCGCTATCTGACCTCGCTCTTCGGCAGCGAAAATATGTATTTTGCGGGCGACTGTACATATGTGTTCACGATAAAAGACGGCAACGAATCCATATCATATTTCGAGCCGAAAGGCTATGTTTACGACAACAGCGGATATTAAGAAAAGAGCGCCATGGCAGCATGGCGCTTTTAATATTTTGTCTCTTCCGATTGTTTTTTCGGCAGCTTTATGCTATCATAAATTGATAAATTTTTTCGTAAAGGATAGTATGAGATGGCAGACTTTGTCAGAAGAAGCGAACTTTGGACTTACGATGTGTTCCCGAAGGTTATCGAGACCGAAAAGGAGAGCGTTATACATATCCGCCCCTTCGGCGGCGACAACTTTTTTCTCGCAGGCAGCGTGCATGAGGCGGCGGTAACATGGCTCGACGGAGGACATATCGAACATGCTCCGGCGTCTGCTTTCAGAAAAGAACTCGATGTGACCGCAAACGAAGAAAACGGACTTGATATTTCTATAACATTCCCGCATGAGGGTGAATATCATATCCGCGTCGAGGGCGAAAATGCCGACGGCGATAAGAAAAGCTTCACTTTCTGCGTCTATGCCGTCTCCGGTGATCTTGTCGGTATGTATCCGTTTATCGGCGATCTGCATATGCACACGAACCTCTCCGACGGTTCGCACGATCCCGAGAATGTCGCCGCAACTTACCGTTCCTACGGCTATGATTTCCTCGCGATAACCGACCATCGCCGCTACTATCCGTCGCTCAGAGCTATCGAAGCTTTCAAGAATATCCCGACGGAGTTCAATCTCGTGCCCGGCGAGGAAGTGCATCTTCCCGCGATAAACGGCTTCAGAGTCGACCCGCATACGATAAATTTCGGCGGCGAATACAGCATCAATTCGCTTGTCGAGGATGTGGCGGTCAAAGAAGTCGGCAAGGATAAAAAAGTCCGCGCAATAAGAGACGACTGCCCCGATGTCATGACTCAGGAGGAGTTCGCCGCGAAGATGACCGCACTCGCCAAGGATATAAAGGTTCCCGACAATGTCGATGCGATGACGGCGGCGGTGCTCAAATGGCTCTATGACGAGATAAGAAAAGCAGGCGGACTCGGAATATTCCCGCATCCGACATGGATAACCGGCGAAGCTTTCCATGTGTCAGATGCGCTCAACGACTGGCTCGTCGAAAATAAGATTTTCGATGCATTTGAAGTGCTTGGCGGCGAGCGATATTTTGAGCAGAACGGTTATCAGACCGTGAGATATTATGAGGACAGAGCCCGCGGATTCAGATATCCCGTTGTCGGCAGCACGGACAGCCACTCCTGCACTCCCGAAAACAAGGGCGCATATATCTGCTCGACAATAGTGTTTTCGCCCGAAAACGAGCGAAAAGCGCTTATCGATTCGATAAAGAAATTCAGAAGCGTTGCCGTCGACACGATAAGCAAGGAATTCAGACTTGTCGGCGAGATGAGATATGTCCGCTACGGCTGTTTCCTGCTCAAGAATTATTTCCCCATCCATGACGATGCCTGCTTTGAAGAGGGCAGACTCATGAAACAGGCGATATACGGCACCGAAGACGAAAAACAGGATGCAGTAAACACCTTGACCGTAATGAACGGCAGAATGAAAAAGATGCTCAAAAAGTACTTCGCGTTTTGATTTAAAAATAAAAACAACAATCCCCGGAAACCACAACAGCTTCCGGGGATTTGCTTCATTTTATCTTATTTATTCAGCTCGTCGAACATATCCTTGATCATCTTCTTGACCTGCGGGATAACATCGTCAACGGCGACCTTTTCGTTGATGCTCTTTGTGCGGGTCATGACCTCGCAGCAGCCCTCGGCAAGGTTTCTCGGGCTGACAACGACTCTCACCGGGCAGCCGAGCAGATCTGCGTCAGAGAACATAACGCCCGGACGCACATTTCTATCGTCGTAAATAACTTCGATGCCGTCTTTCTGCATCTCGTCATAGAGCTTGTCCGCGAGCGCTTTCGCCTCTGCATCGTCTGCTCTCAGGCAGCACAGATGTACCTGCCACGGTGCTATAGTTATCGGCCAGATCGGGCCGTAATCGTCGTGGCGAACTTCGCAGACGGAGGCGGCGAGTCTGCCGACACCGATGCCGTAGCAGCCCATTATCGGGTACTGCTCGTTGCCCTCCTTGTCAAGATAGGTCATGTGCATTGACTTTGTGTATTTCGTGCCGAGCTGGAATATGTTGCCGACCTCGATGCCGCGGGATATCTTTATCGTGTGCTTGCCGCACTGCGGGCAGATACCGCCGTCAACTATCTTCGCAAGGTCGTTGTATTCAACCTCGCCGACATCGCGCGGAATATTAAGACCGACATAGTGGTGGTTCTCTTCGTTCGCACCGCAGGAGAGGTTAGTGGCACCCTTGAGCGAATTGTCAAACAGAACCGTCATGTTTTCGGGCAGTCCGACGGGACCTATGAATCCTGCATGAAGTCCGCATTCCTCGGTGATAACTGCGGGATGAACCGCCTCGCCGAGCAGGTTTGTGAGCTTCGTCTCGTTTATGTCAAGATCGCCGCGGACAAAGATAACAACATATTCATCTGTCGTGTTCTTCTGATATACAACAGCCTTGCAGGATTTTTCAAGCGGGGAGTGGAGAAACTCGCAGATGTCCTCGATGGTGTGAATATTCGGCGTGTATTCTTTCTTGAGCTCTTCGAGTACATCGTCGGCCTTGTTTTCGACAATGCTCTGCGCCGCTTCCATGTTCGCGCGGTAGTCGCACTCGGAGCAGACGGCTATCGAATCCTCGCCGACGGGGGTCAGAAGCATATACTCGTGGGAGATGCTGCCGCCCATCATGCCGGAGTCGGACTTGACTGTTATGACCTCGGGAATGCCTGCGCGAGCAAATATGCGGTTGTATGCGTCGTAGCATTCCTGATAGTATTTTTCAAGATCTTCCTGCGAGGTGTGGAACGAATAAGCGTCCTTCATCGTGAATTCACGAACGCGGATAAGTCCGCCGCGCGGGCGTCCCTCGTCGCGGAACTTGGTCTGAATCTGATATATCATGAACGGATACTTGGTGTAGCTGTTGGCGTAGTCGCGCACGAGCTGAACCGCCGCTTCCTCGTGGGTCATGCCGAGCACCATGCGTGCATTGTTGCGGTCGGTGAAGCGAAGGAGCTCGCTGCCGACGCTCTCGTATCTGCCGGACTCATCCCAGAGTGAAGCGGGGAGAGCTACCGGGAACAGCACCTCCTGACCGCCGATTTTATCCATCTCGTCGCGGATTATATCCTCAATTTTCTTTGTTATGCGGCGCAGGGGCATGAACTGCGAATAGATGCCGTTGGCAACGTTTTTCATATAGCCGCCGCGCAGCATGAGCGCGTGGCTGTCGATAACGCAGTCGGAGGGCTTCTCTTTGAATCTTTCGCCGACAAGCTTGTCAAGTTTCATCTTTCTTTTCATCCTTTCAAAAAAATAAGTCCCGGGCTTAAAAAGCCTGGGACAAACTATAAAGTCTGCGGTACCACCCAAGTTCGGACAAAAACTGTCCGCTCTCAAAGCGACGAAAACCGTCTTTTCCGATAACGCCGGATTGCGTCAGCGCATTTAACGCTGCGGCTCCGGGGCGGGTTCGGAGTCTCTGCCGCTGAGACTTGCACCAACCGTCTCATCTCTCTGCCGGCATAAAAACCTACTTTTCCTCTTCATAGCCTTTAACAGTCAATAATTCTACTATGCCGCTGTTTAAAAGTCAATGCCTGCCGCGGTATTTTTTCAAAATTTTACGGTAAAATACATTTTGAATATTGATTTTGGATACGCTCTTATATTATAATTGACTAAAAATATATCTTGTGAAAGGATATTTGTATCATGGCTGCACAAAACAAAACAAGACCGTTCGGTATGCGGGATTATTTCGGCTATGCGATGGGCGATTTCGGCTGCAATATGAGCTTTGCGCTGATAACGAACTATCTCATGCTGTTCTATACCCAGTATATCGGACTCAAGCTCAGCGACTGGGCTTGGATAATCGTCGTCGGCAAAGTGTGGGACGCTATAAACGATCCGCTGATAGGCGGCATGGTCGATAATGTCCGCATAGGCAAGGGCAGCAAGTTCATGCCGTGGATAACCATAGGCGGCAGCGCACTGATAATTTTCACCACGCTCTCGTTTATGCCGATAGCCTCTATGAGCTATCTTTTCAAGGTCATCTACTGCCTTGCGATTTATTGCGTCTGGTCGGTCGCTTATACAATGGCAAACGTGCCTTACGGCGCTCTCCATTCGTGCATTACAAACGACCCCTCGAAGCGCACGAATCTCTCGACGTTCAGGTCGATAGGCGCGGGTCTTGCGCAGGTGCTCTCCATGCTTCTGCCCCTTATCGTATATGATAAGGACAACAACCTCATCGGCTCGAGAATGGTTTATGTTGCGCTCGTCTGCTCGGCAATAGGCTTCATCGGCTTCATGCTCGTGCGCCTGCTCGTGACCGAGCGTGTCGTTGTCGAAGCACACGACAAGACAGAGAAGATGAGCTATCTCAAGGCTGTCAAGGGCTTCTTTACAAACCGTCCGCTGCTCGCAATAACCGCTGTTTCGTTCGTCCAGGTCATCTGCTTCATGTCAATGACCTCGGTCAACAGTATTATATTCCAGTCCTATTTCCATAACACTCAGATACTGGCGGCTGTCAATATTGTATCCTATCTGCCCCTTGTTGTTATCATGCCTTTCATCGGCAGAATAACAAGAAAAATCGGCAAGAAAAAGCTGGTCGTCATATCTTCATCGATAAGCGTTGTCGCGGGTATAGTTTCGTGCCTGCTTCCCATGGCGCCCGAGGCGAAGAGCTCGCTGTTCCTCTATATAGGCGCGCTTATGCTTCTCTATACGAGCAACGCAGTGTTCACAATTATCCTCTGGGCTATGGTCGTTGACTGCATCGACTATCAGTATGAAAAGACCGGAAGCCGCGATGAGGGTTCGCTCTATGCGCTGTTCTCGTTCTTCCGCAAGCTCGCTCAGGGTCTCGGCTCGGCGTTCTCCGCAGTTATGCTCGCAGCCTGTGGATATGTTGAAACTCTTGGCGCCGACCAGACTGCACAGACGGCTTTGAACATCAAAAATATGTATCTCATAGTCATGACCGTCGGCGTCGCGCTGACAGTTATCATCACACAGTTTGTCTATAATATAGATAAAGACAGGGGCTCGGCGGATCCAATAGACATCGAACCCGACCCTGCGCCGGAAAATTTTGAATAAATAGAGCCTTCGCTATTGATTTTCAATTCCGCTTTTGATATCATTTATAATTATGAGTCATAAGCAAAGGAGACATATAAATGGAAAGGCTTGAAATTTCAAAGCTGTTCAGCTCATATGAAGAGCTCGGCGGCAAGGAGATAACAGTCTGCGGATGGATCAAGACCCTCCGTGACTCAAAGGCGATAGGCTTTATGGAGATAAACGACGGCAGCTGCTTCAAGAGTCTGCAGGTCGTTTTCGAGAGCGCAAAGGTTGAAAACTATAAGGATATAGTCAAGCTGAACGTCGGCGCGGCTGTCAGAGTTACGGGTACTTTTATCCTGACTCCCCAGGCGAATCAGCCGTTCGAGCTCAATGCTTCTTCAGTTGAGGTCGAGGGTCAGTCGACTCCCGATTATCCGCTTCAGAAAAAGCGCCACACGCTCGAATATATGAGAACAATAGCGCATCTGCGCCCGAGAGCGAATATTTATTCCGCGGCTTTCCGCGTTCGCTCGACCGCCGCTTATGCTATCCACAAGTTCTTCAATGAGCGCGGATTTATCTATGCCCACACTCCGCTCATTTCGTGCAGCGACTGTGAGGGCGCAGGCGAGATGTTCAAGGTGACGACTCTTGATATCGCAAACCCGCCGAAGAACGAGGACGGCGCAGTCGATTTCAAGCAGGATTTCTTCGAGAAGCCCGCTTATCTTACCGTCTCCGGTCAGCTTGAGGGCGAGGCTATGGCTCTTGCTTTCGGCAAGATATATACTTTCGGTCCTACTTTCAGAGCCGAGAAGTCCTATACTCAGCGCCACGCTGCGGAGTTCTGGATGATCGAGCCCGAGATTGCTTTTGCCGATCTTGAGGACGATATGGAGCTCGCAGAGGCGATGATAAAGTATGTCATCTCCTATGTTATGGAGAGCTGCAAGTCCGAGCTTGAGTTCCTTAACAAGTTCGTTGATAAGGGTCTGCTCGAGAGACTCCATTCCGTTGTCAGCTCTGATTTCGCTCGCGTCACTTATACCGACGCCGTCAAGGAGCTTGAGAAGTACAACGACGAATTCGACTACAAAGTCTATTGGGGCTGTGACCTCCAGACAGAGCATGAGCGCTGCCTGACCGAGCGCATCTTCAAGCGCCCCGTTTTCGTTACCGATTATCCCAAGGAGATCAAGGCTTTCTATATGCGCCTGAACGACGACGGCAAGACCGTTGCGGCGGTCGACCTGCTTGTTATGGGCATCGGCGAGATAATCGGCGGCAGCCAGCGTGAAGAGAGACTTGATGTGCTCACCGAGCGTATCGAAGAACTCGGACTCGACCCCAAGGATTATTGGTGGTATCTCGACCTTCGCCGCTACGGCGGAGTCAAGCACAGCGGCTTCGGTCTCGGCTTCGAGAGACTGGTCATGTACCTCACGGGTATCTCGAACATCCGCGATGTGCTCCCGTTCCCGAGAACTACCGGTTCTGCGGATTTCTAAAAAAATACAGAAGCGCCTGTATCGCAATTGGTACAGGTGCTTTTTGCAGGAAAAATCCCCCTTGCCGAAGCAGGGGAGATATATTTTTGTTCTTATTCTATTGTCTCTATCTTTATCAGATTGGTGTTGCCCGACTTTCCGTTTATCGCGCCGCCGGTCATTATGATATTGTCGCCGGGCTTGAGGTTGAGTGCATCCTTTGCAACTTTCTGCGCGTGATAGAACAGAACATCGGTCGAGTCGAACTTCTCGCTGAGCACGGGCATAACGCCCCAGGAGAGCGCGAGCTTATACCAAACGGCTCTGTTTGTCGCCATTCCGATTATGTCTGTAGGTGCTCTGAAACGCGACACCATGCGCACCGTCATGCCGGAGATAGATGCAACAACTATCGCTTTTGCGTTTATGTCGATAGCCATTCCGCAAGTCGCGTGCGATATTGCGTCGACGCGGTTCTTTATCTTGAAATCATTGTTGCGGAAACGCTTTGCATAGTGGATATGCTTCTCCGTCTCTTCGACTATCTCCGCCATCGTGCGGACTGTCTCGACAGGATATTTGCCCGCAGCGGATTCGCCGGAGAGCATGACCGCGCTCGTGCCGTCGTAGACGGCATTCGCAACATCGGAAATTTCCGCTCTTGTCGGGCGGGGATTAGTTATCATCGATTCGAGCATCTCGGTCGCCGTGATAACGCGCTTGCCGAGCAGGCGGCATTTTGTGATTATATATTTCTGCAGTGCAGGAAGCTCAGTGAAGGGGACTTCGACGCCGAGATCGCCGCGGCCTATCATTATTCCGTCGCACTCTTCACATATATCTTCGATGTTGTCTATTCCCGTGCGGTTCTCGATTTTTGCGATTATGTCTATGCCGTCGCCGCCGTTCGCGTGGAGAAACTCCTTGAGGTCTATAAGATCCTGCCTGCAGGAGACAAACGATGCCGCGATGTAGTCGACGTTGTTCTGAATACCGAACAGCAGATCGTCCTTGTCCTGCTCGCTGAGATAAACCTGATTGAGCACCTTGTTCGGGAAACTCATGCTCTTTCTGTTTGAAAGCTCACCGCCCGCTATGACCTTGCACTTCACATCGGTATCGGTCTTTCCGATTACCTCGAAAATCACAAGTCCGTTGTTGACGAGTATGCGGTCGCCGATTGAAATATCGTCGACAAGTCCCGCATAGGTCACGCTGACGCGGCTCTGATTGCCGACTATGTCTTCTGTGGTGAACGAGAACTCGTCGCCGTCGTTGAGTATTATCTTGCCGTTTTCAAAGGTCTTGATTCTGTATTCGGGACCCTTTGTGTCGAGCATTATCGCTATCGGGAGATTGAGCTCTTCGCGGACTTTTTTTACCATGTTGAGCTTTTCAAGCTGCTCCGGATGGGTGCCGTGGGAGAAGTTGAGCCTCGCAACATTGAGACCCGCTTTGCACATCTCGGTGAATACTTTCGGGTCGCTGCTGGCGGGCCCTATCGTGCATACTATCTTCGTCTTTCTCATGGATATCCCTTCATTCCGTTTTATATTAATCAAATCCATTATATTATATTTCATCTCCGGGTTCAATACAGTAGAGTAAAAAACAGGTAAATTTTGCTGATTTACATATTATATTGATTCCACGCAAACCCCGGTTTATTCGATAAGCGGGGAGCGCGAAAATAAAAAGTTCAGGATTTTTGAAAAAAGACTTGATTTTTGCGACGTGGTCATATATAATATACAAGCATTTGATTGCAGATACGGAGAGTTGTCCGAGCTGGTCGAAGGAGCACGATTGGAAATCGTGTAAACGTCAAAAGCGTTTCGAGGGTTCGAATCCCTTGCTCTCCGCCAAAGCCGAAAGCCTTGATATATAAGGCTTTCGGCTTTTATTTTTCTTTCACGCTATTAATAAAAAGAAAGAAAAATAAAAAATCGTATCAACCCCTTAAAATGGAAATCGTATTAACTATCAGCCGCCCACAATTGTATCAACTCCGCGCGAAAGCTGTTGCATTTTTTGTCCGAAAAGAAGAAAAGAAGGGAGAAAAAGAAAATGGCAAAAAATTTTTTGAAGAGGGAAAAGAAGCGGCAAATTTTGAGATTGATTTTCTACTTCCTGATTTGCCAAAAAGAAAAAGAGAAAAATGAACAACAATCGCGCGCAAACGAGCAATTGTTGTTCATTTTCTTAATCTTTGAGCACTGCATTTGAAAGTCGGCAATATCGCCCGCCGTTTTCCATATATGTTTCAAAGGTTCCGATTACGGTTATTTCCGAATACATTTCAGGGTAATCATCAGGATAAGCGCGATTACCGGATAAAAGAAATTCTATTCCTTGTGAACAACAAGCGGTAGCGTCTGATATCAGACAAGCGAAATATAACTGATTTGTATTTTCGCTTCCGTCGGGATTCATTCCGTAATAAACGCAGAATTGTCCACGCATTCGAACTGTTTTCCCAATATAGGCATTTGGGTTGACCATCATGTTGTAAACCTCTGAATATACCATTGTGCTGCTGAGCTTTGTCAGATCAACATCAATACCGTCTGCGCTTTGTGCAGGCTTGGAGATAGTAGGTGCAGATTCCGATTCCTCTTCCGTTGGTTGATTTTGTAAAACAGATGAATTCAGTGCCTGATTATCGGTTGTGGCTTTATCTTTCTTACTTCCGCAGGCGGCAAGCGATACAATCATCAAAACAGTCAGTACCAAGCAAAACAGCTTTTTCATTTTCTCACACCTCCAATAATTGCGCCTATAATCCAAGTCAAGCCAAATGCGCCAATTTGAACGGCAACGATTGTCGAGCCTACAGGCGTACCGGCAAGGATTGATGCCAGGATACCGATGAGCGAACACGCAACCGACAGAGCTGCGGCGCAAACGGTCACGCTGCGGAAGCTCTTAAATATTCGCATAGCTGACAGTGCTGGGAAAATCACCAGCGCAGA
>DKDF01000074.1 GCA_002451755.1 Ruminococcaceae bacterium UBA6855 | reverse complement strand
CGGCTCGACCGGCTCGGGCAAAACCTCGCTCGTCAATCTTATCCCGCGATTCTACGATGTCACCGGCGGATGCGTGCTCGTTGACGGCGTTGACGTGCGCGACTACGACACAAAGGCTCTGCGCTCGAAAATAGGCGTTGTCTCGCAGAAAAAAGCCCTGTTCGCCGGCACTGTCAGGGATAACATCCGCTTCGGCAAGCAGGACGCCACAGACGAAGAGATCTGGCAGGCACTCGAAACGGCGCAGGCAAAGCAGATGATAGAGGACAAGAGCGGACAGCTCGACTTCGTCCTCGAACAGGAGGGCAAGAACCTCTCGGGCGGTCAGCGCCAAAGAATGACTATAGCCCGCGCACTTGTCAGAAAGCCCGAGGTGCTCATCCTCGACGATGCGGCGAGCGCACTCGACTACGCCACCGGCGCGGCGCTGAACAAGGCGCTTAGAAACACCGACTTCGCCCCGACTGTTATAACCGTGTCCCAGCGCGTTGCGGCAATAAGAAACGCCGATACCATAGTTGTCCTCGACGAGGGCGAGATAGTCGGCATGGGCACGAACGACGAGCTTCTGCGCTCGTGCGAGGTCTACAAAGAAATTTTCGATTCACAGCTTGAAAAGGAGGATGCGTAACCGTGAAGAACAAAACCGTTTTCAAGCGAGTTATCGCGGTCATCGGCCGCTCGAAGCTTCTGCTGTTTCTTTCGCTCGTCCTCTCCGTTGCAAGCGTCATTCTCTCGCTCTATATCCCCGTTCTCGCCGGACGCGCGATAGACGGAATAAAGCTGCACGGCAACGTTGATTTTGAAGTCATAAAGAAGTGCCTCTTCGGCATTCTGATCTGTGCCATAGTCGGCGGAGTGCTCCAGTGGGTGATGAACATCATCAACAACCGCATAGCCTATAACACCGTGCGCGATATACGTTCAAAGGCGTTTTCGCATATGCAGACCCTGCCCGTGGCGTTCGCCGACTCCCACCCCTACGGCGACATTGTGAGCCGCATAACTGCGGACGCGGAGCAGTTTGCCGACGGACTGATTCTCGGCTTCTCTCAGCTGTTCACGGGCGTTGTCACGATAGCCGTGACTCTCGTTTTCATGCTCACTATATCGCCGCTCATCACCCTCGCGGTCGTAGTGCTGACCCCGATATCGCTGTTCACGGCGCGTTTTATAGCCAGGCGCACTTATTCGATGTTCAAAAAGCAGTCCGAGACCCGCGGCGAGCAGACCGCGCTCATCAACGAGATGATACAGAATCAAAAAACCGTTCAGGCGTTTTCTTATGAAGACAGAGCGGTTGAAAGATTTGACGAGAGCAATGAAAAGCTGCGCAAATATTCGCTCAAATCCATATTCTTCTCGTCGCTTACAAACCCGACCACCAGATTTATCAACAATCTCATCTACGCCGTAGTCGGGCTCATGGGCGGAATATTCGCTATCGGCGGTATGGTGACCGTCGGCGGATTCGTCAGCTTCCTCGCCTACTCGAACCAGTACACAAAGCCGTTCAACGAGATTTCCGGCGTCGTGACGGAGCTGCAAAATGCGCTCGCCTGCGCGGCAAGAATATTCGAGCTCATAGACGAAAAGCCCGAGGAATCGGACGAAAAGTGCTCGGCGCTCAGCGATCCCGAAGGAAGCGTGGAGTTCGACAATGTCCGCTTCTCATATGACAAGAGCAAAAAGCTCATCGACGGCTTCGATTTCTTCGCTCCGTCCGGCAAGACAATAGCCGTTGTCGGTCCGACAGGATGCGGCAAGACTACGCTTATCAATCTCCTGCTCCGCTTCTACGACGTTGACGGCGGCAGCATAAAGGTTGACGGCGAGAATATAAATGACATCACGCGCCACAGCCTCAGACACCATTTCGGCATGGTGCTCCAGGACACCTGGATAAAGAACGGCACAGTCCGCGAGAATATAGCGTTCGGTAAACCCGACGCCACAGACGAAGAGATAATTGCCGCCGCCAAGGCGGCACGCGCTCACAGCTTTATAAAGCGCCTCAAGAACGGCTACGACACCGTCATCGGCGACGACGACGGACTCTCCGAGGGCGAAAGACAGCTGCTCTGCATCGCGCGAGTCATGCTCATGAAGCCGCCGATGCTCATTCTCGACGAGGCGACTTCATCGATAGACACCAGAACGGAATTGAAAGTTCAGGATGCGTTCAACACGCTCATGCAGGGGCGCACCTCGTTCGTCGTGGCGCACAGACTCTCGACCATCCGCCACGCCGACTGCATTCTCGTCATGAAAGACGGCAAGGTCGCCGAGCAGGGCACGCATGAAGAGCTGCTCGCAAAGAACGGATTCTATACGAAGCTCTACAACAGCCAGTTTGCGCAGTGAAATATATGCCATGGAACAACGGAGAAGAAAGCCCAACAGGCTGAAAAACTACGACTATTCGCAAAACGGAACATATTTTATCACAATTTGCATAGATGACAGAAAGCCCATATTGTCACGCATTGCCGTAGGTCAGCCGCATAATACAACAGTTCAAATGTTCCGTAACTAAGCAAGTCAAAAAATCAATTTGGCAAAAAGGTTTTTATGACCATATAATCCGTAACGAATACGATTATCAAATCAAATGGCAATATATTGACGACAACCCGATCAAATGGGCTGAGGACGAATTGCATCAGGATTGAAAAACAGCCGAATAACCGCCGCAGTATCTTTCATTTGAAAGTTCGCGGCGGTTATTTTTTATTCAGTGTAAAATGGCGGCTCAGGGCGAAAATACAAAGCTCAATTCGACAAATATCATTTTTAATCTGCATTGTTGACATCGGCAAAAAGTGTGATATAATTATAACAGTTGTTATAAAACAAGCGTTTTATAATTATTATTGGAGGACGCCATGGACTACATTCGCCTGTCACCCGAAAATCTCGAGAGCGAGCACATATGCTGCGCTATATCAAACGCCAAGGACCCGCAGGTCATTGCAAAAAAGCAGTGGCTTGCCGAAAGGCTCGGCGACGGTCTGGTATTTTTAAAAGCCGACGCGCGCGGGAAGTGTTTTATTGAATATATCCCCGCCGAAAATGCATGGGCGCCGATAGACGCGCCCGGCTATATGTTCATCGACTGTCTCTGGGTCTCCGGCTCTTTCAAGGGGCACGGATATTCAAACGACCTGCTCAACGAATGTATCCGCGACAGCCGCGAAAAGGGCAAATCGGGGCTTTGCATACTCTCGTCGGCGAAGAAGCGCGGTTTTCTCGCCGACCCGAAGTATCTGAAATATAAGGGCTTCATAAAAGCCGATTCGGCAGAGCCGTATTTCGAGCTGATGTATCTGCCGTTTGACCCGTCCGCGCCCGCTCCGCGCTTTCGCGAACAGGCAAAGAGCGCTCAGACTGACGGCAGCGGGTTCGAGATATTTTATACAAGCCAGTGCCCGTTTACGGCGAAATATGTTCCGCTAATTGAAAACATGGCAAACGATATGAATCTTCCGCTGAGCGCCGTGCATATCTCATCGCGCGAGCAGGCTCAAAACGCGCCCTGCGCCTATACCGCGTTTTCGCTGTTCTATAACGGAAAGTTCATAACGCACGAGATACCGAGCGAAAAGAAATTCGCGGCGATTTGTAAAGAGTTCGTAAAATAAATCACCGCCGGATTGACCGGCAGCGTAAAATATACTAATATAGAAAAGGGAAAAGATATCTGTCCGCCCCGGCGGACGAAAAGGAGACATTATGCTTAACATCAAAAACCTGACCAAAACCTACGGCGAGAAAAAGGCTGTTGACGACCTGACGCTGCATATCGCGCCCGGCGAGATATACGGATTCATCGGCCACAACGGCGCAGGTAAAACCACAACGCTCAAATCCGTTGTCGGCATTTTGCAGTTCGACGAGGGCGAGATAACGATAAACGGCATCTCGATAAAAGATGACCCGCTCGCCTGCAAGAAAATCATAGCCTATATTCCCGACAATCCCGACCTCTACGAATACATGACGGGAATAAAATATCTGAACTTCATCGCGGATATTTTCGGCGTCAGCGCCGACGACCGCCGCGAGCGCATACATAAATATGCCGATATGTTCGGGCTGACCGCCGACCTCGCGCAGCCTATCTCGGCGTATTCCCACGGCATGAAGCAGAAGCTCGCGATAATCTCCGCATGGATCCACGAGCCCAAGTTAATTATCATGGACGAGCCCTTCGTCGGTCTTGATCCCGCCGCATCGCATTTGTTAAAGGGCATGATGCGCGAGGTCTGCAACTCAGGCGGCGCAATATTCTTCTCGACCCATGTGCTCGAAGTTGCCGAAAAACTCTGCGACAAGGTCGCGATAATAAAAAGCGGAAAGCTCATCCGCTCCGGCACAATGGAAGAGGTCAAGGGCGACTCCAGCCTTGAGAACGTGTTCCTCGAACTGGAGGGAGAAGAATGCTGAAAACACTGATAAAAAAACAGCTTCTCGAACTCAATAAAAGCTTCTTTGTTGACCGCAAGACGGGCAAGGGCAAATCTGCACGCTCGGCGACATTCTCGATAGTGCTGTTCATACTGCTCATGATTTTTGCCATCGGCGGAATGTTCTGCTATATGTCATATTCGATGCGCCCGCTGATAACTTTCGGCATGAGCTGGCTCTATTTTGCCATTATGGGCGCTACCGCCGCGCTTTTCGGCGTTTTCGGCAGCGTGTTCAACACATATTCGAGCCTCTATGACGCAAAGGACAACGACCTTCTGCTCTCGATGCCAATCCCCGTGCGCGATATCATGGCGGCGCGCCTCATCGGAGTCTATCTCATGGGGCTGATGTATTCGGGCGTTGTGGTAATCCCCGCCGTCGGCGTGTATTTCATAACCGCGCACCCCGGAATATCCGGCATAACAGCCGTTATAATGGCCGTTATGGTGACTGTTCTTGTGCTTATACTGTCATGCATACTCGGCTGGGTCGTTGCAAAAATCGCTGTTAAATTAAAAAACAAGAGCATTATAACAGTTATAGTTTCAATAGCGTTCCTCGGCGGCTACTACTATGTCTACTTCAGGGCGAACGAGATAATCACCGGCATCGTCGCGAACAGCGCGGCTGTTGCCGCAAAGGTACGCGCGTCCGCCTATCCGCTCTATATTTTCGGCAAGGCATTCGCGGGCGATGTTCTCCCGACGATTATAATTTCGCTCATTATTCTCGCCTTGCTCGCCGCGACATGGCTCATAATGTCGCGCACGTTCTTAAAGCTCGTCACGAGCAGCGGAAAGACCGCAAAGACGGTCTACAAAGAGAAGACGGTCAAGCAGCAGGGCACCGACCGCGCGCTTCTGCGCCGCGAGATAAACCACTTTCTCTCGAGCCCGTCTTATATGCTCAACTGCTCGCTCGGCGCGCTGTTTATGATAGCCGTCGCCGTTTTCTCGCTGATAAAAAGCGACTGGTTTATCGGAGTTGTCACCCGAATGGACGAGGAATTGCTGGAATACGCCCCGACATTTGCGTGCTTACTTTTATGCCTGCTCTCTTCGATGAATATACTCACCGCGCCCGCGATATCCCTCGAGGGCAAGAGCCTCTGGATAGCCCGCTCGCTCCCCGTCACCTCGTGGCAGATTCTCAGAGCGAAGCTGAAGCTCCATATGCTATTCACCGCCGTTCCCGCGCTGATATGCAGCATATGCTTCTGTATTGCCCTCAAGCCGGAGCTTCTAACAATGGTAGTCATGATTATCCTGCCGCAGATATTCACGCTCCTGTGCGCCGTTTCGGGGCTCAGAGTGAATATCAGGATGCCTAACCTCACCTGGAGCAGCGAGAGCGGAGCGGTCAAGCAGAGCCTCGGCATCATGCTTGCGATGTGCCTCGGCTGGGCGTATATCATCGTGCTCGTCGCTGTCTATCTGTTCGCGGTGCAGGTACTGCCGAATGTGTTCGCGCTGATGATCGCGACGGCGGTCATAGCGATAATAACCGCGATATCCTTTTCAAGACTCAAGCGCAAAGGCGTAAAGAGATTCGAGACACTGTAAATAAAATTAAAAAACAACAGCCGTGGTTCGTTGAGAATCACGGCTGTTGTTTTTTGCGATAAACAAAATATTGAAGTAAATAAAATAAGCTTCGCCGACGACAACACAAAAAATTATCTTACATTCAGAGACTTGAGTTGTCGCGGCTTCGCATCGGCTGCGCCGATATCGGACAGCCGCAAGGGCTGTCCCTACGATTCGCGCTGCAATTCACAAGCAAAAGCGCTGTCCGAAATAAAAAGCGGCAGACAAGCCTAAAACCTGTCTGCCGCAGTTTTATTTAATTATTTCTCAAGATTAGCCTTGAGGGTGCTGAGCTCGTCGCTCAGAGCCTTGGGAAGTCTGTCGCCGAACTTGGCGTAGAACTCCTCAATGCCCTTTGCCTCGTCCTCCCAGAGGGAGTTGTCAACGCTCAGGATCTCCTTGAGCTGATCCTCGCTGACCTCGTCCTCGATGCCCTCAAGGTTGATGTCCTCAGCCTTGGGCACGAAGCCGATAGCGGTCTCCTCTGCGTCGACCTTGCCCTCGCAGCGCTTGATTATCCACTCAAGCACGCGCATGTTGTCGCCGAAGCCGGGCCACAGGAAGTTGCCGTCGTCGTCCTTGCGGAACCAGTTGACGTTGAAGATCTTCGGAGCCTTATCCTCGTCGAGGCCTGCGCCGATATCGATCCAGTGCTGCCAGTAATCAGCCATGTTGTAGCCGCAGAACGGAAGCATAGCCATGGGGTCGCGGCGGACAACGCCGACTGCGCCGGCTGCTGCTGCGGTGGTCTCGGAAGCCATTATCGAGCCGACGAACACACCGTGATTCCAGCTTCTTGACTGATAGACCAGCGGAGCGAGCTTAGCTCTTCTGCCGCCGAAGACGATAGCGGAGATCGGAACGCCTGCCGGGTTCTCAAACTCGGAGCTGATGCACGGGCAGTTGACTGCGGGAGCGGTGAAGCGGCTGTTCGGATGAGCGCCCTTTTCCTCGCTCGTCTTGCCGTTCCACGGTCTGCCCTGCCAGTCGATGGCGTTCTCGGGCGGATTCTTGTCGAGACCTTCCCACCAAACGGTGTTGTTGTCGAGGTTAAGCGCAACGTTTGTGAAAATGGTATTCTTTCTTGTCGCGGCAAGCGCGTTGGGATTGGACTTCTCGTTCGTGCCGGGGGCAACGCCGAAGAAACCGTTCTCGGGGTTGATAGCATAAAGTCTGCCGTCGGGACCCTTTCTGATCCAGGAGATATCGTCGCCGACGCACCAGATCTTGTAGCCCTTGTTTCTGTATCCCTCGGGCGGGATAAGCATGGCAAGGTTGGTCTTGCCGCAGGCGGACGGGAATGCCGCGCAGATATATTTGACTTCGCCCTTCGGGTTCTCGAGGCCGAGGATAAGCATATGCTCAGCCTGCCAGCTCTCTTTCCAGCCCTGATAGGAGGCTATACGAAGAGCAAAGCACTTCTTGCCGAGGAGGACGTTTCCGCCGTAAGCGGAGTTGACGGAGATGATGGTGTTATCCTGCGGGAACTGGCAGATATAACGCTTCTCGGGGTCGATGTCGCAGCTGCAGTGCAGTCCGCGAACCCAGTCGTTGCTGTCGCCCAGAGTATCAATAACCTTCTTGCCGATTCTCGTCATGATAGCCATGTTGAGAACGACATAGATGGAGTCGGTCAGCTCAATGCCGATCTTCGAGAACGGAGAGCCGACAGGACCCATCGAATAAGGAATAATATACATTGTTCTGCCCTTATAGCTGTCTCTGGCTATATCGTAGAGCATCTTATAAGCCTCGGAGGGATCCATCCAGTTGTTGGTCGGACCTGCCTGATCCTCGCTCTCGGCGCAGATGAATGTGCGGTTCTCAACACGCGCAACATCGTTGGGCTTGGTTCTGTGAAGCAGGCATCCGGGGAGGAGATCCTCGTTGAGCTTGATCATCTCGCCGGTCTCGCATGCCTTGGCGCGCAGAGCGTCAAGCTGCTCCTCGCTGCCGTCGATCCACATGACTTCGTCGGGAGATACAAGAGCTATCTTCTCTTCGATCCAGTCGATCACTGTCTTGTTCTGTGTCAAATGTTTCATGATATTTGACTCCTTTCGTCTAATCTATTAAGAAAGGTACCATCTTTACCCAGTATGTATTATACCCCAATAAACTCGGTTTTTCAATGACGAAACTGTTAACTTTCAGACCTTTTTTGATAAAAATTTATCAATTTCATCAATAGACATCGAAGCTCGCGCATTGAGGGTCAGCGGGGCGATGTTTCCCGCCTTGAATTCGTAGCAGCCCTGGGCGCCGACCATCGCCGCATTGTCGCCGCAAAGCGACAGCTCGGGCATGAACAGCGACCATGAATGAGCCTTGCAGATATCGGTCATCTCCGCTCTCAGGCGCGAGTTCGCGGACACGCCGCCCGCCAGAACTATCTTGTCGAAGCCGAAGTTCAGCGCCGCTTTTTCCGTGTTTTCGCGCAGGCATCTGACGACCGCCTCGATATACGACGCGCCGAGATCGGGCACGCTTATCTCCTCGCCCTTTTGCTTTGCGTTGTGGATGATATTGACGGCAGCGGTCTTGAGCCCGGAGAAGCTGAAATCGTATTCGCTCCCGTCAACATGCGGGCGCGGAAGCTTGTAGCTCTTCGGGTCGCCGTCCTTGGACACTCTGTCAAGGTTCACGCCACCGGGATAATCGAGCCCCATGGCGCGCGCCGCCTTGTCCATCGCCTCGCCTGCCGCGTCGTCGCGCGTTCTGCCGATGATATGAAAATCCGTGTAGTCGCGCACCTCGATTATGTGGCTGTGACCGCCGGACACGACGAGCGCGAGAAACGGCGGCTCAAGGTCGGGGTGGGTTATATAATTCGCCGCGATATGCGAGCGCAGATGATGCACGGGCACGAGCGGTTTGTTCGCGGAAAATGCGAGTCCCTTTGCAAAATTCACACCGACTAATAGCGCGCCGATAAGCCCGGGCGCATATGTCACGGCTATCGCGTCAACATCGCCGACATTCATCTCCGCTCTGTCGAGCGCCTCACCGACAACGCCGGATATCGCCTCTGCATGGCGTCTTGACGCTATCTCCGGCACGACTCCGCCGTAGAGTATATGTTCCTTCACCTGCGACGCTATGACGCTTGAAATAACACGCCTGCCGTCCTCAACGACCGCAGCAGCGGTCTCATCGCAGGAGGATTCGATTGCAAGTATCTTCATTTCGCTCACCCTCATCTGTCAAAAAACTTTGTCATTATCTCCGCGTCCTCGCGCGGATCGGAATAAAAATTCTTTCTTGTTCCGACTTCCTTGAAGCCGCGTTTTTTATAGAGCGCCTTTGCCGGGTCATTTGAAGCCCTGACCTCGAGCGTTATCAGCACGCAGCCGCGTTTTATTGCGCCGCGCTCCGCCTCTTCGAGCAGCTTTTCCGCTATCCCGCGGCGGCGGAATTTTTCGGACACGGCGACATTGGTTATATACGCCTCGCCCACTATCTCCTGCACGCCGATATATCCGGCAATAAAACCGTCGGCGACTGCGCAGAGAAAATGAGCCTGATCGTTATCAAGCTCTTCCCGAAGCGACTTCTCGCTCCACGGATGCGAAAAACATTCGCGCTCGAGCGACGCGACACCGCCTATATATTCTTCCGTCATCGGGACCGTTTCAACTTCAAAAATACCGATCAGCTCCCGCTCTTTATCTTTTCGTAAAGCTCCGGCAGCGCGCCTTTTATCCTCTTTGCGCACTCGCGGTAAACTTCGATATCGCAGCCGTAAGGGTCGTCAACTCCGCCGGCGAGCACATAGAGCCTCTCCTCCGGGATCATGCGGTTGAGCGTCTCATACTGCTCATCGGTCATGCAGACTATCAGATCCGCCTTGCGCGCAATGCTGCGGGTCAGCATACGCGATCTGTGCTCCGAGATATCGACTCCGTATTCGAGGGCGACCTCCTGCGCGTTGTCGCTCGCGGGGCGTCCGTCAAAAGTCGCGAGTCCCGCGCTCGAGCAGTCGATGCCGCTCTCCCCTTTTTCTTCGAGCAGTTTTTTGAACATCCCCTCCGCCATCGGACTGCGGCAGATGTTGCCCGTGCAAACAAAAACCAGATTCATGTTTCCTCCGTTTTATCAGCCTTTCGCGTCATACCATGTGCGCCCGGAATGGACATCCGCAGTGAGAGCCACTGAGAGCTTGACCGCGTTCTCCATTTCCTCTTTGAGCAGGGCGCTCACGCGCTCTTTTTCGTTCTCCGGCGCTTCGACTATCAGCTCATCGTGCACCTGCATTATCAGCTTCGCCGCCAGATTCTCGCGTTCAAGGCGTTCGTAGACTCTTATCATCGCTATCTTGATTATATCCGCCGCCGTGCCCTGAATGGGCATATTGCGCGCCACACGCTCGCCGAACGCGCGGGTGTTGGCGTTCGATGCGGTGAGCTCCGGCAGGTATCTGCGCCGCGCAAACATCGTCTCGGCGTAGCCGTCTTTTTTCGCCTTTTCGACCACGTCGTGCATATATTTGTCAACGCCGGAATAGTGCCTGAGATAGCCTTTTATATACTCATCAGCCTCGCTGCGGCTGACTCCGATATCTTTCGCGAGCGAAAACGCGCCGATGCCGTATACTATGCCGAAATTGACCGCTTTCGCGCGGCTTCTCATTATCGGGGTGACGAGCTGCGGCGGCATATCGAAGACCTCGGACGCGGTCACAGCGTGGATATCCGTGTTGTCGTTGAACGCCTTTATCATATTTTGATCGCCCGAAATATGGGCGAGAACGCGCAGCTCAATCTGCGAATAGTCCGCGTCAACGAGCACATATCCGTCCCGCGCAACGAAGAATTTTCGCATCTCGCGCCCGAGCGGAGAGCGCACGGGGATATTCTGAAGATTCGGCTCGGTCGATGAGATTCTGCCGGTTCTCGTCTCGGTCTGGTTCAGAGTCGAGCGGATGCGCCCGTCCTCGCCGATAACCTTGAGCAGTCCGTCGCAGTAGGTCGACCTGAGCTTTGAAAGCGTTCTGTATTCGAGGATATCGCGCACCGCGGGGTGCTTGTTTTCGAGCGATTCGAGCACCTGCGCGTCGGTCGAATATCCGCTTTTTGTCTTTTTTCTCGCGGGCAGCTTGAGCTTTTCAAACAGCGCTTCGCCGAGCTGCTTTGGCGAGTTCAGATTGAACTCATAGCCGACTAAAGCGTATATCTCCTGCTCGATTTCGGCTATCCTCCCGCCGAGCTGTTTGCCGAATTCCGCGATTCCGTCGCGGTCAACGGCGAAGCCAGTCTGCTCCATTGAAGAGAGCACATGCGCGAGCGGAAGCTCGATATCATGAAGCAGCTTCTGCTGTCCGTTTTCCTCTATTTTTTTGTCCATCGCCGCAAATAATCTTCTCAGCGACGCGGCGGCGCAGTCGTTTTCGTCGCCGTTCTCAACGGGCACTGCCGCCGAATATTCGCCCGCAAGGCGCAGCGCGTCATAGGACGAGGCGGATGGGTTGAGGACATAGCCCTCAAGCTCCAGGTCGCCGCACATATTCCTGCACTGAGCCGAGCAGCCCTGCGCGAATGAATAGAGCGACTTTATGTCAGCCGTGTATTTCTTTATATTTTTATCTTCGAGCAGCTTTATAAAAAACGGATAAAAATTCTCGTTTTCGCAGTCGCACACTAGCACTTTGTCTCCGAGATCGAAACGGCACTTTTCGCCGTCCCAGAGAAAATAGCTCTCGCCGTCGGATTTAAGGCGCGTCATCAGCTGGCCGAAATCATCCTCGACGCAGACCGGGACGGGCTTCTCCTCCTTCTGCGGCTCGGAGGCGGTGTTCGATATCTCGAGTCCGAGGCGGTCGATGAGCTTGAACATCTCGAGATCTGCGAGCATTCTTGTGACCTTGAAATTGTCGGGCGCTCTGAGAATATAGCTCTGCGGGTCATTGTCGATCGGGATATCGCAGTTTATCGTGCCGAGCTTTTTGCTCAAAAACGCCATGTCCCTGTCTTTTTTCAGCTTGTCCCGCACGCCGGGCTTGATGTCTATCGTGTCAATATTGTCATAGATATATTCTATCGAGCCGAAGCGGGCTATTAAATCGCCGGCAGTCTTTTCGCCGATTCCCGCAACGCCTGGGATATTGTCCGAGCTGTCGCCCATGAGGGCTTTTATGTCAATAAGCTTTATCGGCTCAACGCCGTATTTTTCGCGCACTGCCTCTGGCGTGTATCTGTCGGTCACGGGTCTGCCCATCTTCGTTGCGGCGAGCAGAACATTGACGCTGTCGGAGACCAATTGCAGGCTGTCCCTGTCCCCCGTGGCTATCGTGCAGACGGCGTCGCCGCTGTGGCGCGCGAGAGTGCCGAGGATATCGTCCGCCTCGTATCCGGGCTTTTCGACTATCGGCACGCCCATCGCCTCAAGCAGCTCCTTGAGCACGGGCATCTGCTGCGCGAGTTCATCGGGCATACCCTTTCTCGTCGCCTTGTAGCCGCCGTACATCTCGTGGCGGAAAGTCGGCTGCTTGACATCAAAAGCGACCGCCACCGCCTGCGGCTGACACTCGTCTTTGAGGCGCAGGAAGATATTCATGAAGCCGTAGATGGCGTTGGTGAATCTGCCGTCCTTCGTCGTGAGCACCTTTATGCCATAAAACGCGCGGTTCAATATACTGTTGCCGTCAATAACAAGAAAGTTCATGTTCAGCCTCCGAACTTAGAGTCTAAGATACTATATTATACCACATAAGCGGCGATTTGCATACTTTTTTATATCCTTTTTCCCTTTATATAGACGCACTCGAGCTCTTTCAAATCGGACGAAAGCACGGTGAAATCGGCGCGCTTGCCGACCGCTATACTGCCCGTCACATCGTCAACGCCTATCGCGCGGGCGGGATTTATCGTGCAGGATTTCACCGCCTGGCGAACCGGCACACCGAAGCTGATTATATTCCTGAACTCGGCGAAAATATTCGTCGTGCTCGCGGCTATAGTGCCGTCGGCGAGCAGAGCCTTGCCGTCTTTTACATACACTGTCGTGCCGCCGAGCTCATATTCGCCGTCGCCGAGACCCGAGGCGCACATGGAGTCGCTGACCGCGACGCTCCTGTCCTCGCCGAGTATTTTATATAACAGGGCGAGATACGCCGGGTGGATATGCATCCCGTCGCTTATCAGCTCCGCCGTGGCGTTTTCGGCTCTGAGCGCCGCGACTGCCGCGCCGGGCTTGCGGTTATATATCGGATCCATACCGTTCAAGAGATGCGTCGTGTGGGTTATTCCGTTTTTGTAGCCGAATTCTGCCTGCTCAAATGTCGCGGCGGTGTGCGCGGCGGACACCGTGCATATCTTTGACGCCTCGCGCGCAAATTCTATAGCCCCCGGAAGCTCGGGTGCCAGCGACACAAGTCTTATTTTGCAGATTTTATCGAGCTTTTTGAGCTCGTCTATGTCCGGCTCATGCAGATATTCGGGGTTCTGCGCGCCGCGCTTCGCATATGAGAGGAACGGTCCCTCCATATTTATGCCGTGGATATACGCGCCGCACTCCTTGCCGAGATATCCCGCCGCGTTCTCGAACGCTTTTTCTATCCTGTCATAGGGCAGAGTCATCGACGCGGGGCAGAATGAAGTCACGCCGAAACTCGCGAGAGTCTGCGACATGGTTTCGAGCGTATCCGGCAGAGCGTCGGAGAAATCCGCTCCCCCGCAGCCGTGGATATGTATGTCGATAAAGCCGGGCAGGATAACACATCCGGAAAGGTCATGCTCTCCCCCGCCGTTTAAATTTTCGCCTATTTCAGCTATTTTGCCGTCCTCAACGCGCACATCCGCACGGCGCAGAGCAAACTCGGAATCGAAAATATCCGCATTCTTCAGTATCATTTTATATTCCTCCGTCGCAGCAAAAAAGACTGTTTCATATTGAATCCAATACAAAACAGCCCCTTTGTTATTGATTATATGAATTACTCGTTGTCGTCAATGAACTTGACGATATCGCCGACAGTTCTGACATGATCGAGAACATCGTCGGGAACTTCGAGGTTGAACTCCTCTTCGATGGACATCGAGAGATCGACAAGATCAAGGCTGTCTGCGCCGAGATCGCCGGAAATAGATGCATCCTCGGTAACAAGATGGCTGTCTATCTCGAGCTGCTCGCAAATGATTTTCTGGACTCTTTCAAAAGTTGACATTTTTATTTCTCCTTATACTGTAATTTTAAAATCAACCTTTTGTTTTCGAGGAAAGCGGAATTAATTTCCGCGCCTCTTATAGTATAGATATTATTAATATTATCGCCGTTTGTCAATACTTTATCTGTAAAAATTTTATTAATTTCACAGTGTGTATTTTTCCCCGATACAAAATGCGTGAATATAGCCGCACCGCGGGGAAAAAATAGATTTGAAAAAAATACTTTCGGGTGATGATATGGATATATTTCTCAGTTTTCTCAAGGCTTTTGCGGTCGGCGGCGCGATATGCGCGGTGGGTCAGATAATAATGGATCTGACAAAGCTCACACCCGGGCGCATACTCGTCTGCTTCGTCGTGGCGGGAGTCGTGCTCGGCGCGGTCGGAATCTATGCTCCGCTCGCAAAATGGGCGGGCGCGGGGGCGACGGTTCCGCTGACAGGCTTCGGCTTCGCCATGGTAAAAGGGGTCAAGGAGGCCATCGCCGAAAAAGGCGCGCTCGGCATCCTGACGGGTCCTCTGACTGCATCGAGCGCGGGGATAACCGCGGCAGTGCTATGCGGTCTTATCGCGTCATTTGTTGCGAGACCCAAGGAAAAATAAAGAAAAAGTCACCTGCCATACACAAGAGCGTATAGCAGGTGAAATTTTTTCAAAAATCAGTTGGCTGCGGGTGCGCAGGTATCGCAGCAGGAGCAGGAGACATAATTCTCCGGCTCGTCGGCAGCAGCCTTCTTCTTGTCTATGATCTTCTTGACGGCAAACGCTATACCGACAACAGCGGCGGCAACAGCGATGATGATAGCGACGATCTTGATTATCTTCTTGGCCTTGTCCATGGTCTCACCTCCTGTTTGATTCTTATCGATTATGATTATACGCCAAACGCAGGCAAAAGTCAAACCATACGATAAAAATTTACAAATGGATATTATGCCGCATCAAAAAGAAAAATAGCAAAAAGAGTAAAAAAATTAACGGTCATGGCAATAGCCAGAACCGTTAATAATTTGTTTGCAATCTTACGCCTCGTTGAGAAGCTTTGCAAGAGCGGACTTCTTGCGAGCAGCATTGTTCTTATGAATAAGGCCCTTGGCGGCTGCCTGATCGACCTTCTTTATAGCTGCGGTGACAACTTCCTTCTTATCTGCCGCGTTGGTCTCAGCAGCAGTGTGAGCCTTCTTTATGGCAGTCTTAAGGGCTGAATTGCGGGACTTGTTGCGGGCGGCCTTTGTCTTGTTGACGATGACACGCTTCTTAGCTGACTTGATATTAGGCATTTTTGCACCTCCTTCATCATACAGTTAATAATCTTATCATAGACTTTGCCAAAATGCAAGAGAAAAAGAAAAATTTTTTGCCTTTCGCACCCCTGCGAAAGCGAAACGGAGACGAAAAAATGAACTTCAGAACAGACCTTGCGCTCGAAGTGCGCGAAAATCTCGAGGGCAGCAAAATCGACGGCGTGGAATGCACGAGCTTTGAAAGCGCGGGCGCGGAAATAACCCGTTTGCGGGTCACGGACAGGCGCGGCGAAGAAATATTGGGCAAGCCGCGCGGGGAATATATAACCGTGCAGTCGCAGTCGTTCGCGCGCTCCTCGCGCATAAGCGACGGACTTATAGACGCGGTGGCGCAGGAGCTCTCTCGCCTGCTCCCGTCCGAGGGCACGGTGCTCGCCGCAGGGCTCGGCAACACGAATATAACCCCCGACGCGCTCGGCCCCAAATTCATCGGCGGCGTGTTTGTCACAAGACACCTGAAGCGCGAGCTGTGCGAGCAGCTGGGGCTCGGCAGGCTGCGCCAGGTCGCGGCGATAGCGCCCGGCGTGCTCGGTCAGACGGGAGTCGAGACAGGCGAGCTGCTGCTCGGCGCAGTGAATGTGATAAAGCCCTGCGCCGTGATAGTTGTCGATGCGCTCGCCGCGCGCAGGCTCGGCAGACTCGGGAGCACAGTTCAGATATCCGACAGCGGAATAATCCCCGGCTCGGGGGTCGGCAATTCCCGCGCCGAGATAAGTCGAAAAACACTCGGCGTCCCGGTCATATCCGTAGGCGTTCCGACGGTTGTTGACGCGCACACGCTCGCCCGCGATGTGTCCGGAAATAATACGAATGAACCCGCCGAGGACGCAAAAATGATGGTCACGCCCAAGGAAATAGACCTGCTCATCGAGCGCTGCTCGGGGCTGCTCTCGCTCGCGGTGAACCGCGCTTTGCAGCCGGAGCTGAGCATAAAAGACCTCATCGAGCTGACAAGCTGACAAATTCGCCTGAAATTGTTACAGAAATGTTACAATTTAATCTTTCTTTGTAACCATTTTGTATTCAACTGTAATCGTTTTGTGGTGGCTTTAGCCCCCTGTTCGGTATATACTATGTATCGTAGGAAAGAGAAACTACGAAACGGTTAAGGAGGACAACAAAATGGTATTACAGGCATTAGGAATCATCTTGGTATTGGCAGTCGTCATGTCAGTGGCGGCAGTAGGCAGTTCGACCTCCGGCAGAACCGAACCGTAAACGGGTTCTGAACGGATAAAACTAAACAACTTCTCGATTGCCGCCGCTTGTGCGGGCGACGGCAAATCAGTTCCCCATCACCCCCTGAGCTTCCGGTGCTCTGGGGGTTTCCCATTTTTGTGTGGTTTTTAGACAGTACAATTCGTAATATCAGCGATAGCCGAGACAGAATCGTGGCAATTTTGAAATGTCGATAACTTGCCCTTACCTTTGCGACCCACCACAATCAAATAATATCTCCTTTCCGCGTTTCGGCATTTTCTTTT
>DKDF01000093.1 GCA_002451755.1 Ruminococcaceae bacterium UBA6855 | reverse complement strand
TCTTCAACTTCGTGGATGAGGTAGAAATCCCTGTACTTGCAGAACCCATGATTGCAGAATCTACCCTTGGACGCAGAAAAACGGCGTGACCTTCACAGTCACACCGTTCTCTGCCCCACCGCAAGACTTATAGTTCCTTACGACTGTTAAGCCTTGAGGTTCAAGGCTTTTTTCATGGTCGGAGTGACGGGATTCGAACCCATGGCCTCTTGGTCCCGAACCAAGCGCGATACCAAACTTCGCCACACCCCGAAGTGCTTTAAGAATTATATACTATTGTCGCGAAAATTGCAAGAGCTTTTTTAAATAAATTCGCGTGTTGCGCAAATTTATTCTGCGCCTGCGAAGCAGGGGAGCCGGATTGCCGGCTCCCTTTGACTATTGTTATATCAGTCTCTGTGTTTTTCTTCGAGTGTCCTTTTGGTTTCGTCCCATTTCTCTCCGGCGAGGGGATAGAACTTCAGGCTTATCGCGCAGATTATGAGCAGCGCGGCGGGCACCGCCATCCATGCGACGAGCACGCCCTGCTTTGCCCATTCGCTCTGCATTCCGGCGGCGAGAGTCGTGTCGTAGCCGAACGCCTTGGCTATGAGCAGGAACGCGGAGTTCGCGAAGCTTATCGCGGGCTTTGTTATCAGGCTGTTGACTCCAGCATACATACCCTCACGGCGCAGTCCGGTGATGCTCTCGTCGTAGTCGATGACATCGCCGTTCATCAGCGGAACGAGGTACATTCCGCCCGCAAATCCCATGCCCGCGGTGAAGAACCCGAGGACGGCAATGACGCTTATCTTGCCGAATATCGCCATCGCAGCAGAGCCGCAAGCGAATATCACGCACATGATGAATACGCATTTCTTGACGCCCCATGTTCTGACTTTGGTCGCCCATAGTATAACTCCGAGCACCGCGCCGAGCCCCAATGCGCCGTAGGCTATCGGCATCGACAGGTCAAATTCGTCAAAGTAGTATATGACGCCCTGCATGAGTATCGTCTGAATGAATACTACAGTAAACGAGAGCACCTCGAAAACGACGAACGAGCGGTTCTTGAAGCAGTCTATGACCGCCTTGAAAATGTTTTCGTTCTTGTCGCTCTCGGTTGTGACTTTCTCTTTGTAGAAGAAAGTAGATGTGAATATGATAACGAATGCGAGGATGCCTATGCCCGCCATTATCAGCTGGAATTTTGTCGGGTCGCTTCCGACCTCCGGCTTTATCAGCGGGAAAACAACGAGCGGAACCGCCATCGCGATGAGCGTGAAGAATATCTTCCACAGGAAGATGCCGCTGCGCGCCTTGTTCGATACCGCCATGGTGTATGGCATGACATAGAGAGATGTCGCAATCGCCGTGTAGAGCGTGTCAAACAGAAACAGTGTTGCGAGCATCTGAATGAACAGAGCCGTCTGCGAGCTGCCGAGCGGCCATCTGACCCATGTCAGCACGAAAATCAGCGAATAGAAGAACGCGCCGTATCTTATATACGGTATTCTGCGCCCGAGCTTAGATTTCGTGTGGTCGGAGATATAGCCGAACAGCGGGTCGTTCAATGCGTTCCATATGGCGAATATCATCCATACCGTGCTCGCGCGTCCCTCGGAAAGACCGAGGAATTTCGTGAAGAAATATGTCATTCCTCCGCCCGTCAGCAGGCTGTTTATCGTCGTGCAAAGGCAGTCCGCCGAGCAAAGCCAGAATTTGCTTGACGCGGAGACTTTTTCTTCCGTGCCTGCGGTGTTTTTATTTTTCATGTTTTTTGTCCTCATTTCCTGAACACTCTGTCCGTGCGGTAGATTATCCCGTCCGGTCTGTTCGGATATTGTGTTATCTTCGGCAGCTTTGAGTTGCCGCGGCTTTTTGCCATGATTTCCTTGCCCCAGGTTATGACCTGTGCTATATATTCGCGCTCCAGCTGCGGAACTCTGTGACCCCAGAATATCCTGTAGTCGGCGCTCATGTCATATAGCCACTGCGCGCTCGGGAGCCACTCTTCAATGCTTGTGACTCCGGGCAACTGCATCCACAGCGCGTCGCAGACATTGTCGCCGCTGAATATGATTTTGTCCTGCTCGTCGATAAATGCGACGCTGCCGTGAGAATGCCCGGGCGTGTGCCTGACGCGAACGGTCTTTCCGCCGAGGTCGAAAATATGCCCGTCGTCCATAGGAATTATCTTTGTTTTGTGTTTGCCGGGCTTTACGTCGCTCATTTTGAACCCGTGCGATTTCACGGGCGCATTTGATGCGAGAAATACTTTGCGAAACAACAGGGACATCTGCGCTTTGTTGAGCAGTTCGCAGTCCGCGCGGTGAATATATATTTCTTCAAACTGTCCCGCGCCGCCGATGTGGTCGCCGTGTCCGTGCGTCGCCGCGAGGATTATAGGCAGATCGGTGAGCTTTTCCGCCGCACCTCTTATGTCGCAAAAGCCCGTGCCGCAGTCTATCAGCAGAGCCTTTTCGCTGCCGACGACAAGATAGCAGTTCGTGCCGTCAAACTCGTTGAGCAGATACACATTTTCGGCGAGCTTTGTTATCGGTAGATCACTTCTCATTCTTTGCCCTCCGCTGTCTTTTCGCTTATGCGCTTGTCGTGGTATTTCTTCGCGGGGATGAGCGGGATTATCGTCAGCAGCACGAGTGCCGCGCCGACGAGCAGAAGCGTGTAGGTCGGCAGATATGCCGTCAGCCCGTTTTCGTCAACGAACTCGCCGCTCTTTTTGATTATCGGGTTTGCAATCAACGGCGCTACGACCATCGGGATGAGCACGAAGAAGAGAATGCGGATTCCCTCAAACTGACCTCTTGCGTCCTCGGGATAGAGCTGCTTGCCCCAGACCGTGCTGCTCTGCAGGAACAGCACATAGCCCATGCCGAGCAGGAGAACGCCGATGAGAAGCATCGGGTTCCAAATCGAATTTGTGTTGACATTCTCGGGTCTTACAAACAGTCCGAGCAGCCCGACCCCGATGCTGTTGAGAACAGTTGAAATGAAGCAGAGCAGGGGAGCTTTGTTATTGTTGAGCAGCTTCGTGCAGGGGATGGTGAACAGCATCGCGAGCACGAGCGCAACGCCCTCGATATATCCCATCATATCGGCGGAGAAGCCGAGATAATATATCATGTAGTTGCCGATATGGGCGAAATACATGTTGAACGCTATGAAATAGACGGAGAGCGAGAGATTGACCCAAGCGAGCTCCTTGTTCTTTATGTAGTTTTTGAAGTTGAGTATGCTGAAGAACTGCTGGGCGAATGTGCCGCGCTTGCTGGGCTTTAATTCCGGGCTGTCCTTCATCGCGAACAGGCAGTATATGCCGAAAAGTATAACCGCGACGCCCATGACTAAGAACAGGCGCATGTAGTTGTCGTTGCTGCCGACGAGCATTCCGCCAGCGACAGTGCCGACTATCGTGCCGATGACCGGCTGAGTGGCGAGCGCCGCGCCGATCTGGCCTTTATTTTTGTCGTTCATGTGGTCGTTGACCCATGCGTTGAAGCCGATGTCATTGCCCATCGAGCCGAAGAAGCTCATTATCGCGTCTGCCGCGACGACAGCAACGCCGACCGCCATGAGCACAGACGAAGTCTCCGTGCTGCCGCGCACGAGATACTGCGTCAGACCGAATACAATGGTGAATATACCCCAGAGAATGTAGCCGACCGAAGCCATCACCTTGCGCTTGCCTATCCTGTCGGAGATGCAGCCGAATAGGAAAGTTGAGATAGTCGTCGCCGTTGCCGAAACGCCGACCATCCATGAGATTATCGTCGGATCTTTTGCAATCTTTGCGTAGACGAATGTGTTGAACCACTGGTTTTCCATGTTCCAGCATATCTGTCCGGCGATTCCGAGACCCCATACGAGAATCCAGAACCTTGCGTTTGAAAGTCCGTTTTTGCTTTTCATTATCTTTCACCGCCTCAAAAGATTTCTGTCAGTTTTATATTAAACTTGCACCGCCCAAAAGTCAATAAAACTATATGCATAATTGCTGAAAAGTTTATAAATATATTTATTATTTTGTACATGATATAAAAATACGGCCTGAAAATATCAGACCGTGCTTTTATTTAAAATATTTTATTTTTTCGCTTTGAATCGGCGACCCTTGGCGTTGAGCGATTTCATCGCTTCAATGAAGCCCTCGCGGGTCACGCCTGAGGGCATGTGCGCCCATTCGGTTGTCTGAACGAATTTGTCCGCCATCTTTTCGAATTCGCTCTCGTCTATCTCAACATCGTCGAAGCAGATGGGGAGACCTATCGAGCTGTTGAACTTCATTATGCGCTCAACCTCGCTGTCGTCCTTCTCGAACTCGAGCAGGCAAAGCACGCCGAGCGAAACGACTTCGCCGTGCAGGTGGTGATGCCCGTGCTCGGTTACGGTCGAGCCGTAGTAGACGCAGTGAGCGAGGGTGGAGTTGTAATAGTAGCTGTCAACCGTGCTCATCATGTTCGAGACGATGCCGGTCGATATGATAATGTCGAGCGTCACCTGGTCGAGTGCGAACGACGCTTTCTTTTCTCTTATGGATTCCAGAGCCTCCGCGCCGTATTCTATCAGCGGGTCGGTGCATATCCTGCTTATCTGCTTGCCCATGAGCGGCGTGTGCGAGAGAGTGTCATCTTTTGAAGAGAATACAGCTTCGTATTCCTTGCTCAGAGCGTCGCCGATGCCCGCCCACAGCAGCTGCTCCGGCGAATCCGCGATAACTGCGGAGTTTATAAAGCAGTGGTTTGTAAGCTTCGGATAATAGTATTCCCTGAACGAGCCGTCGGGGTTGTATATGACCGAGATTGCAGTCACCGACGCGCAGTTTGAAGCGACGGTCGGGAATGTGAACAGCGGCTTGTCAAGCTTGTCTGCAACATATTTGCCCGTGTCGCATGCGCGCCCGCCGCCGACTGCGAATATCATGTCGGCTTCTCTGACAGTCGGATTTGCTATCAGCGCGTCGCCGTTTTCGTATGTCGAATCGCCGCCGTATTCAATAAAATCGAGCAGCTTTACATCGCTCCCGGCAACGCCGTCGATCATGGCTTTTTTAGCCTTTGCCATTGCGGTCTTTCCGCCGATGACTGCGGCGGTCTTGCCGAAGAACCGCGTGACATGCGGTATCTCTTTGTAGCAGTCGGGACCTATCGAATAGCTCGGCAGGTATAGGCTGTAGTTAATGTTGTAGTCAGACATTTTTATCACTATCCTTTTTCAGTGTTCCGCGTTATATTTTTCAAGCTCCGTTATGGCGTCAACAATCATATTTTCAGTTACTTCATAGGGATATTTGCGAACATCGATGCCCTTGAGCGCTTTCTCGGCAACGGTTCTGACATCGTTGGGAGTTGCGTGAATGTCGCTGAGCTTTGTCGGCAGACCCATGGAGCGGTTGAAATTGAATACCTTTTCGCGTTCTTCATACTGCTTGTCGACCGTCAGCAGTACGAGAATTCCGTAGGAGACGACCTCACCGTGCAGATGATGGTTCTCTTCGGTGCTCTTGAGAACGGTGAAGCCGTTGTAGACCGCGTGAGCAAGACCGGTCGTATAATCGACCTGAACGAAGTTCGAGACAAGTCCTGTCGAGACGATTATTCCGAGTATAACCTCGGTCAGCTCGTCCGTTACTTTGTGAGCGCGGCAGTCGGCAAGAGCCTTTTCGCCCCAGCGGAGCATCGGCACCGCGCACATTGAGCTCAGCGCAATACCCATGGCGTCCGAGTGAGCGGGAATGTCTCCGCGCGAAGATACCGTACACTCGTAGTGCTTCGCCATTGTGTCGCCGATGCCTGCCCAGAGATATTTGTCCGGCGCGTCGGCGATTATCTGAGTGTCTATAAAAATGTGCTTGGGCGGGATCTTCGAGAATGAATATTCGCGCAGGCTTCCGTCCGGATGATAGAGTATGCCGAGGCTCGTGCAGGATGCGCAGGTCGAGGCGATAGTCGGGAATGTGAAGAACGGTCTGTCCGTCGAGTGTGAGAGTACCTTGCAGGTGTCGATAGCCTTGCCGCCGCCGACTGCGAAAATCATGTCCGCGTCCGCAACTTTGGGCTTGAGCATCTCAATATTCTCGACCGATGCTTCGCCGCCGTACCGGAACGGACCGATGATTTCAATTCCGGCTTCTTTAGCCGCTGCGATTATCTTATCCTGCGCCGCGGCGAGTGCGTGCTTGCCGCCGATTATCGCCGCCTTTTTGCCGTATGCCGGGCAGATTTCTTTTATATCCTCGTATGCGTCCGTGCCAACCGAATATCCTGGAAAAAGTGTTCTCTTCATATTATATCATCCTTTCCGAAAAAAGTGAAGTTCTGTTATTTGCACTCGGGGTGCTCTTTGATGTATTTTCTGTTTTTGTATACGCCGACCGTCAGGAACGGTACAACAACTATGGCGATGGCGAGGTATCCGCAGTAGCCGTAGCCGTATTTGATAATATTTGTAAGACCGACGAGCGAGATAGTCATCGACAGTATAATAATGAACGCCGAAACAACTGCGCTTCGCGCTCTCTGCGACTTGATCTTCCTGAAGACTTTGTGGTTCTCAAAGCGGGCGACGAAGCCGAAGGTCGTTGTGACGCCTGTCGAAATGAGGCACAGGAGCAGGCAGATGCCGTAGATGACTGTCAGCCACTTCATGCCCATCTCGGTGCATACAGTCAGCGTCGGGATTGTCGAGCCGCCCTCGACCGAGCTGTAGTAGCCTTTCCACGACATCAGCATGAATACCGAGAGAACAAGCGCAACGGAGTTCATGACGAACGAGATCCACATCGACTTCGAGCAGTTCTTTTTGCCCTTGAGCGGAGCGCCGCAGGCTATCATCGTCGGCAGGGTGACGCACTGGAAGCCTGCATATGTGAAAGCGTTGAGAATAGCTTTGGGGATATTTTTAAATCCGACCGCGCTGAAATCTGCGCTCATGACCGTGAACAGCGTCTTGCTCTTGAAAATGCCGATAGTGTAAATGGTTATCGCGGTCACAAGAATAGCTATGCCCATATAGGTCGAAACTTTTCTGACAAGGTCAGCGCCGAATATCGTCAGCAGCAGAACGAGCGCGCCGACAATAACAATGCCGATATAGTAGTTGAGCCCGAAATACTGATTAAGTGCGGATGCTGCGCCGGATATAGCGGCGGCGACTGCCATGAGCACCATTATATAAAAGAAAACTTCAAACAGAACGTAGCATTTGTCGAGCGGGTGATAGAGCGTTTCGAAAAGCTCTTTGTGGCTTTTGAGCCCGCGCGAGTTGTACATGATCATCGCTTCGCGCATCGTGAGCGTCAGCAGAAGCATTGCTGTCACTGCCGATATCGGACCGAGCCAGCCGAGTCCGACATAGTATGTGTTTGCCTGGTTGCCCGTTGCAAAGCCGCCGCCGGCGTGCGCCGAAAACAGAACCGAACCGACGGAGAATGCAAGGGCGAACGAGCCTTTTGCGGCGATGTTCTTTGCGGATGTTTTTTCTTTCATTTTTTGCATCACCTTTCGTGAGTGAGATTTTCAGGCAAGCAAAAAGCCCTTTCGTCTCCTATGCTTGCCGCATAAGAGACGAAAGGGCAAAACCTTCCGCGGTACCACTCTTATTCATTCCTCCGGGGAATGCACTTAGGGGATACTGACATATCCCTGCTTTTTAACGGCAGCGTCCCGTCCGCACCTATTTTCCAAAAAGGCTTTTCAGCGCAGCCGCTCAACGGTGAGTTCGTCGCTGAATCTCCTTGATGCCTCGCAGCTCCCGGCACTTCTCTGAAAGGGTATCAACGCTTACTATTCCGTGTCATCGCGTTTATGCTTCGTATTTTAGTCCCGAAATCACGGATTGTCAAGTAGAAAAACACGGGACTTAAACAGTACATTTTTGTGCATTTTTGAACCACAGTTTATTAATAACTGTTGCGTTTCGAGTCTTATATCCGCTTGACATCGATATACAAAAGTATTATACTGAAATCAGATGTTATATAACTTGCGTTATGTAACGCATCGAAGCAAAAGGGGATAATATAATGCCGCCAAAACCGAAATTTTCAAGAGAAGATATAATAAACGCCGCATTCGATATAGTGCAGAAGAGCGGAGCCGATGCCATGACCGCGCGCGAGGTCGGAAAATATCTCGGCACTTCGTCAACGCCGATTTTTACCGCATTCAATGATATGAGCGAGCTGCGCGCCGCCGTGTGCGGCAAGGCGAGAAAGGTGTTCGACGAATATATGGCTGTTGCGGAGGACTTCTCGCCCGCATATAAAAAGCGTGGTATGCAGTGGGTGAAATTCGCCCGCGAAAATCCGATGCTCTTTCAGCTGCTATTCATGAGCGGCAGCGAGACCGAAACTGATTTTTCTTCCGCTGTTGAGATAATGCCGTTCGGCAAGGAGAACGATATCGCCATCATAACCCGCGACTATAACGCGACACCCGAGCAGGCGGAACATCTTTTCAGCCAGATGTGGACATATACCTACGGACTCTGCGTGCTCTGCGCGCGCAAGGTGTGCAATTTCACCGAGGATGAAATAACAAAAAGACTCGGCGAGATTTTTGCCGGTATGATCTATGTTTTAAAGAATAATCTCGGAAAAACCACTGCTGTCAGCCCCGCTCAAAAAGATTCGCAGAGCGGAATCGAAAATACGAGCAATAATCCCAACCTCTCTAAAAGTGAGATGGATGAAATATTTCTCGGCGGACGATGAGGTGAATTTATGCAGAAAACTTTGACCCGCGGCGGACTCGATTCGAATATGCTCAAGCTTATCGCGATAGCCGCTATGACGGCGGATCATATCGCGTGGCTCCTGTTCCCGGGCTATCCGACAGATCCTCTGCCGATAATTTTGCATATCATAGGCAGGCTTACCTGCCCGATAATGTGCTTTTTTATCGCCGAGGGCTATCACTATACGCGCAATATTAAGAAATATACGGCGCGCCTGTTTGTTTTTGCCGTGATATCGCATTTTGCCTATATATTCGCTTCAAACGATTTTGCAGACTGGCACTCATTTATTCCGTTTTATTATGGAAATATTCTCAACCAGACGAGCGTTATATGGTCGCTCGCGTGGGGACTCGTCCTGCTGCGTATAGCGGATAACGACAAAATCAAAATGCCGGCAAAAGTGATTTTGACTCTGCTCATCTGCGCTGTCGCGCTGCCCGCCGATTGGAGCTGTATAGCGTCGCTGAGCGTGCTTTCTATAGGCACGAAC
>DKDF01000029.1:301-21275 GCA_002451755.1 Ruminococcaceae bacterium UBA6855 | reverse complement strand
TAGTTTCCGTATCGAAGCAGACAACGCCCTTGTTTGCGGTCGTGATAATGAGCTTTTTGCCGATTACAAGCGGCTGTGCGCTCGAAGAGAAGTTGTAGCCGTCGTAGGTGACTTTCGAGGTTATCTTGCCGTTTGAGAGGTCGACTATCATTATCGCGCCCGAGTCGGCGACCGCCGCGGTGTTTTCGTTAATAACAACGGGAGTCGAGCTGCGGAAGCGGATGTCGCCGTCCTTGTTCTCCCAGAGCTGTTTGCCGTTCTTGCGGTCGAGCGCAAGAAGCGCGTCCCAGTGCGAGCTGACAAGGAGCTTGTCGCCCGCGACAACGAACTCGGCAGGGGAGGACTCGCCGTAGTTGCGCTTGTTTTCCCATATCTTCTCGCCGTTTTCGGCGTTCAATGCGGTTATCGCCGCGGCGCATCCCGCATAAACTGTTCCGTCGGCGAGGCAGATGCCGCTGCTCGTCGAGAGCGCGTTGCCGAGCGAGACGGCGGTCTTCCATTTGAGCGAGCCGTCCTCGGCGTTCAGGCAGTATACCGTGCCGTCGCAGTCCTGGGTGTAGACATATCCGTTTTCGACAACGACATTGTTCTTGACGGAGTTTGCGGTCTCATAGAACCAGAGCTCTTTGCCGCTCTGCGCGTCGAGGCAGGTAATTCCGCAGGTGCGCGGGTAGTCCTCGTCCGCAGTCGCGATATATATTTTGTCGCCGTATTTCACGGCGTTGCAGAAGAGCGGGTTGCCGTTTGTGTTCGTCGACCACACCGAGCCGTCTATGGCCGGGGCTTTGCCGTTGACTTTATAATAGGTCATCTTTGTCGTGACGGTGCCGTCCTCAGCGATGTTCACCATTCTCGCGCCCGATACCGACGAATCGATGCCGCCGCAGTCGGGGCGCGCGGTGCTGATGGCGAGCACACCGTCAGTCTCTTTGACATAGTTGTAGTGGTAATGGCCGAACACCCACGCGATGAGATTGTGCTCTTTGAGATCGAGCTCCTTGCGGTCGAAGGAGATAACATAGTCCTCCGAAACAGGGCGGTTGTGGTTGAACATGACGACTTTCATATTTTCGTCGGTGTTTGCGAGGTCATTTTCGAGCCAGCGCCAGCGGTCGTCCGCGCTGTAGCGCGATTGGTAGTCGCTTCCGTCCTGGAACGAGGTCACGACATAGTGAACGTTGCCGACCTCGAACGAGTACCAGACGGGACCGTAGATGCTCTCGAAAAGCTCCTCGCCGTATTTGCCCTTGACATAGTCGTGGTTGCCGATAACATATCTGACGGGCACGCCCATGTTTTCGGTGTTCATATCCTCAATATGCTTCTTGAGTCCGGCTTCGTAGCAGATGTCGCCGGTGTGGATAAGAAACGCGGGGTGCTCCTCGTCGATTACATCTTTGATGTAGTTCTTCCATTCGCCGACGCCCTTTTCGCCGACTTCGGTGTCGGATATCTGAAGAAAGCTGTGCGCTTCGCCCGCCGCGATAGAGGACTTCTGAAGATCGAAGTCATAGCCGGTCTTTTTGTGCTTGTCGGCGGAGATATAGTAGTTCTCTGTAGTGTAGCCGGCGGGTGTGGTGACGGTTATAAATCTCGTCTTGCGGTAGCCCTTGAGCTTGAATTTGCCGTTCTCGTCCGTCTTGACGACATGGCGCCCGTCCGAGACGCTGACGTTTTTGAGCGGCTCACCCTCGGCTGTTACCACTCCCTCGTAGCCCGTCGCGTAGCCGCGCAGGAAGAAAAACAGCACTCCCGCGACTGCGAAAATAACGGTGAAAATTAAAATGACTATACTGGTTCTGCTCATTGTTCTTTCCCTTTCCGATTCTATCTATTGGTATTATTATACATTATATAAAGCACGCAAATCAAGCCGTTAAATCAACTAAAAATGCACCTGTTTTTTTGTCATTGCGGGCTTCACTCCGCTCTTGTTTTTTATTTCGCTTTATGTTAAAATCAAGCTGTATGAAATATATTTTTCCGGAGGTCTTTTTATGAAAAAATGGCGAGTAGGTATTATCGGCATCGGCGGAATCTTCAACGGCGCTCACCGCGGGCATTATCTGAATGACGACCGCCTTGAGGTCGTTGCTCTTTGCGATATTATCGAAGAGAGAGCGACAACATGCCGCGACAAGTTTTTCCCCGACGCAAAGGTCTATACCGATTTCAACGAGCTGCTTAAGGATGAGACGATAGACTCTGTTGATATCTGCACCCCGAACTATCTTCACTCGATAATCGCGGTCGCCGCGTTCAACGCAGGCAAGCATGTTTTCTGTGAGAAGCCGGACGCCGTCAATGTCGAAGAGGTCATGAAGATGAACGACGCGGCAAAGGCTGCGGGCAAGACGCTCATGATAATGAGAAACAACCGCTTCTCCGACGCTTCGAAGCTCGCGAAGAAGTTCATTGACGACGGCAGAATGGGCGAGATATACTGCGGACGCTGCGGCTGGCAGAGAAGACGCGGAATCCCCGGCAAGGGTGGCTGGTTCACCACTAAGGCGCAGTCCGGCGGCGGTCCGCTCATCGATCTCGGCGTGCACATGATCGACCTTGCGATATGGCTCATGGGCAGCCCGACTCCCGTTGCCGTGACCGGCAGCACATACTGCAAGTTTGCCGACAACGATGTCAGCGACTCCGTCAACTCCGACTTCGGCGACAAGAAAGAGGACGGCACATTTGATGTTGAAGATCTTGCGATGGGCACCATCCGCTTCGACAACGGCGCGCAGCTCCAGATAGAGTTCAGCTGGGCATCGAACGTCAAGCACGAGACCCGCTTTGTCGAGCTTCGCGGCACGGACGCGGGACTCAAATGGCAGGACGGCAAGGTTGAATTCTACACCGAGGAATACGGCAAGTGCGTCGATATCGTCCCGACTAACTACGCCACCGACAACGAGCACGCGAGAAACCTCAGAAACTTCTACGATGTTGTTATCGAGGGCGCCGAGCCGTGCTTCAAGCCCCAGCAGGGCATCGATATGATAAAAATCCTCTGCGCGGTCTATGAGTCCGCAAAGACAGGCAGAGAAGTTGTGCTTTGATAACATTTGAAATAGCTTTGGGGAAAAGAGAAAATTTGGCTGATATGTGGGAATATCAATCGACAGCGTTGCGGTTGATATTCCTGCTGAAGGCGCATTTTGTGAAAAGAGGAGAATGAAATGAAATCTAAATACAAAAAGTCAGTTTTGTTTTTGCAGGAAGTAGTTCTGCTTGCAATCGGCATAGGAATGGCTCTGCTGTTTTGGCGCGGACGCTATGATACCGACAGCTTTAAAAGGACGCTTGTCGGCGGAATCGGACTGATGATTGCTTTCTTTGCGGTCTTTTTTGCTGAGTATTTTAACCGATATGTTGAACTCGGTGAGAGCTGCGCAAAATTCAATTCATTCAGAGTCACAAAGGGCAAAAAGGCGATGAATATGAATGTGAGCTACGAAAATATTCTCGCCATAGATTCAAAGCGGATGCCCCTTTTCGGAATCTATAAAGTTGTGGTGCGTGCAAAGAATATGCCGGGCAGCATACCGATTACTCCGGTCATGTCGCATTATTGGAAGCTTGTTACTCAACTTTGCGATTTGGCGAAAAAATATAACCCGCATGTCAATATAAGCGATGATCTTCTTGAAGAGATCGAAAAAAAGCGGGGTAAATAAAATGAAGAAAGTCAGAAATAAGAAGAAAACTATAGCATATATAATTATCATTCTGGCGGTGATTCTTTGCGACTTCCTGTATGCAATACTGTATTTGAAAGGTATCATTCCGCCAAAGTTTAATTACATACCTGAATGTATACTTCTGTTAGGCGTCTCGGCGATTTGTGCCGTGAAATTCAAAGACAGGAACAGTCAAAATAACATTTGATATCGAGAAGTCTCCCCGCATCTCAGCGTGCGGGGAGTTTTTTGCGCCGCTTATGTAGGGGTCGGCGACTCGACGACCCTATGCCGCCAACGGCGGCACGGAGCTTAGACAATGCTTTTTCGAGTCATTACAAATAGAAAAAAACTATTACTTTGTGCTGACTTCGTCAACAACGGGTCGTCGAGGTCGCCGACCCCTACAAGAGCGCGTAGTGTATATTATGTGGTAATATATTTTGCTCCGAGCTATTTAATGGTGCTCAGTATTCGGGCTTTGCCCAATAAACAAGAGCGGGTAAAGTGCATTTAAAAGCGCAAAACAATAAACCAAAAGGTCACGATCCGCATTGCTGCAAATTGTGACCTTTTTTATTTGCTGTTTGCGTGCGCTGTAGATTACTTCGACTTCTTGTTGTATCTTCCGCCGAGTCTTGCGTCGGCTTCGGCGCGGGTTATTTTGCCGCTGTTGCAGTCCGCCATGGTCTGAACATCCTTGTCGGTGAGCTTGTAGCGGGTCCAGATGATATAAGCTATAGCGTAGCCGATTGCGGTGCACATAACATAGATGAACCACAGAACAGCCTTCGCGTGGTCTGTCTGAGTGACACCCTGGAGGTCTGCGAAGTTCTGTGCGCCCTCAACAGAGACCCAACCGGTGGACTTGAGACCGAGTATGAACATTCCGAGCGCGCCGGAGACGGCCGCGGTGAGCTTGCACATGAAGGTCTGAATCGCGAAGGTGATGCCCTTTGCCTCGATGCCGGAGGTGAATTTGCCGAACTCCGCGCAGTCGGGCGTGAACATGAAGAGCATAACGCCGAGGATAGCCATCGGGACGGAGCGGATGACCGAGATGATGATGAAGCCTATCATCGAGTTGTAGCCGATGAGCCACATGATAACGCTGAGAATAACCGTGGCGAGGGTGCAGACGCGGAATATCTTCATCTTGTCAAACTTTCTGACGAGGTGAGGAACGAGGAACGAGAACATCGCCGCGGGAACGAGGCTCAGCGCCTGAACAACGAGCGAGAACTGCGAGTTGTTGAAGAGATAGAACGAAACGAAAAGGTTGAGTGAACCGGAGACGTTCGAAGCCGAATAGAAGAAGTAGCCTATGTAATAGATGAGCAGGTACTTGTTCTGAATGAGGTAGCTGAACATCTTCTTGAGCGTGAATTCTTCATCTCTCTCTCCGCCGAAGCGCTCCTCGAGCTTGAAGCAGGCGGGGATCATAGTGAGGATCGCGAACACGGCGCAGGCGATGGCAACTACCGTGTAGTTGAGCTTGATATATTCGCTGACGAGGACGGTGCCGAGAATCAGAGCGAATCCCGAGCCCACGCCCGACCAGATCTGCTTGTAGGATATGATGCTGTTTCTCTCGTCGACGTTTTCGCTCATCGAGGTGATGACGCCGAATATCGGCACGTCGCAGAGGGTATAAGCGGTATCCCAGAGTATATATGAAACGGCGAGCCAGATGAGCTTCGCGTTTTCGCTGAAGTTATTGGGTATGGCGAAGAGCATGACCGTGGTCAGCGGGATAAAGACGAGCGATATCTTGAGCCACGGGACAAACTTCTTGCCGCTCTTGAATTTTACTTTGTCGAACAGCACGCCGAATATGGCGTCGTTGACTGCGTCCCATACCTTGACCGCGAGCATGATTCCCGCGGTTTTGACAAGTCCGCCGATAGAGAGCATGAGGTAAGTGGTCAGGAAAGAGGCGACAAGGTTATATATCGCGTTCTGTCCGCAGAAGTAGAGATAGTAGCTCAGTCTCTCCTTCGGGTTGGTCGCCCAGCCTTTTGGGGTGGACGTGATTTTTTCGATCAGTTTTGGCATTTTTGTGAACCCCTCCTATTTTTGTGGATTTCATATTGAAAATCCGTTTTTTAGTCAAATAATACTGTACCATATTTACAATAATCAGTCAATGAAAATTTAATTCTAACAGAAGATTTCTTGACCGCCGGGGTGCGAAAGATATATAATAACAAGCGCGTAGACGGCTCATTGTCATGACATACCCGGCGGCGATAAGCGAGGACGAATATAAGAATTTTAACAGCTATCTTGAAAATGTGGTTATGAAAAAATAACATCACGTGGATTTTTCGTCATTTTCAACAAACAATGACAAAATTTTTTGTCATATTAGGCTGAAATTCCGTGTTTACTTTTGACATCGGCTCTGCTAAAATGACCTTGAAAAAGGGGGCGGAGCAATGAAAGAAATAACCAACAAACCCGTGCCGCGGCAATATGAGGAGCGGTTCGAAGAATTGACCCGCGGCGAAGAGGTTCTCTTCATCGTCGTGGGCGACCTTGATTTAAAAGGCAAATATGCGGATTCAATGCTCGTTTTCACAAAGAACGGGCTTATTGCCTTTGACAGAAGCTTTGACGGCGGCGTGTGCAGCGTCGCCTATAATGAACTGGAATCGGCGGACGTCAAGCGGCTCTACGGCAACGCGCTGTTTCGAGTCAGATTTTCAAACGGAAAGAGAAAGCCGCTTATGCGCTTTTCTTATGCCGCCGCCGAGGTTTCGGACGCAGGCGCGGTGTTCGTGAACTCGCTGAAAGAACACGGCTATTCCGACGAAGACGCGGAGGTCGTGAAGTCCGTCTATCTCAAGCAGCGCTCTTTCTGCCCGAAATGCGGACGCAAATTGCCCTCGCCCGATGCCGAGTGCCTCAACTGCTCCGGCAAGCGCAAGCTCATTACAAAATTCTCGGGCTATGTCAAGCCCGAAACAAAGCCGCTGATAGTGTGCATGATTCTCTCCGTGCTCACAACGGCGTTTTCGCTCGTCCCGCCGTATATCACAAAGATAATGGTCGATGATGTCATTCCGCAGAAATCGTCAAAACGGCTCATGACGGTCATTTTGCTTCTGCTCGGGGTGTATGTCCTTCAATATGTGATAAACGGCTTTCGGGCGTATAAGCTCAGAATATCCGGCGACAGGATAGTTTTGAACCTCAAGAAAGATATATATGAAAAGGCGCAGTATCTGCCGATGAGCTTCTATGACAGGATATCGACAGGCTCCGTCATAAACCGCGTCAACTCCGACGCGACGGTGATACAGAATTTCATCATGAAGATAACCCAGGAGGCGGTCATTCAGGCTTTCACGCTCGTGGGGCTGATAGTTATAATGTTCATGATGAGCTGGCGGCTGGCGCTCTTCTCGCTCATTCCCGTACCGATAGTCGTGTTCGTCGGCAAGCGGTTCGGCAAGGTGCTCGGACCCAAATATATGCGTATGTGGCGGCGCTCCGCGTCGATTTCTTCAATGCTCGCCGACACGATACCGAGTGTGCGGGTCATAAAAGCGTTCACGAACGAGCGAAAGACGGTCAAGCGCTTCAACGCCTACTGCGACGAGTGGTTCAAGGAGGACAAGAAAGCCGCCGTGCCCTCGGCGGTATTCCCATCGGTGATAACTTTCCTCGTGACCTGCGGAACGCTTGTCATATGGTTCATGGGCGGCAACCTCGTCATCTCCGGCAGCAGCGAAGTCTCGCTCGGTCTGCTCGTGTCGTTCATCTCGTATGCGAGCATGTTCTATAACCCGGTCAACTTCTTTGCGAATATCGGCGACACATATCAGAACACCTTGGCGTCCGCCGAAAAGATACTCGATATCCTCGATGCCGAGCCCGAGCACGATTTCGGTCAGGGGAAAGAGCTCAAGCGCATGGAGGGCAGGATTGAGTTCAAGAATGTCAACTTCGCGTTCGACCGCTCGAAGAAAGTCCTTTCAAACATAAATCTGACTATTGAGCCGGGCGACATAGTCGGCATAGTCGGAACAACGGGCTCCGGCAAATCGACGCTGATAAACCTGCTGATGCGCTACTACGACGAATACGACGGCGAGATACTCGTCGACGGAATAAACATCAGGGACATCGACCTGAGATATTACAGAAACTCGATCGGCTTCGTCCAGCAGGAGCCGCTGATGTTCAGAGATACAATATATAATAACATTGCCTACGGCAGCGCGGATGTCCATGTTGAGCAGGTGCTCCACGCGGCGGAGGTCGCGAATGCGGACGGCTTCATCCGCCGTATGCCCGACGCATACGACACCATGCTCGGCGAGCGCGGAGTCGGACTCTCCGGCGGCGAGAAGCAGCGCGTTTCCATAGCCCGCGCGGTGCTCAAAAATCCGAGCATACTCATCTTCGACGAGGCGACGGCGGCGGTCGATTCCGAGACCGAAAATCTTATCCAGGGCGCGATAGAGAGGCTGATATCCGGGCGCACAACGCTCATGATCGCCCACCGTCTTTCGACTTTGCGCAAGGCAAACAAGATAGTTGTCGTCGATCACGGCGAGATAATCGAATGCGGCACTCCCGAAGAACTCATGGCGCTCAAGGGCAAGTACTACAAGCTCATTGAGATCCAGTCCATGGGCGAACAGCTTCAGAAGAAAAAAGCCGCCGAAAATTTTGAATAAGGGGGGAGCGCAATGCCGAGATATATTGACGGACCGGAAGTGAAATTCACCCGCCGGGACGGGATTTTCGTCGATGCCGAGTTTTACTCAGGCGAGAAGTTCGAGGGGCTCGAACTGCACAGGATGTTCCCCATAACCGGACTCAACAGATACATTTCGCTGATCGACAGCGAGGGCGAGGAGATAGCGGTGATAAGAAACATCGACAATCTTCTGCCGGAGTCGAAAGAGACTGTCGAGCAGTGCCTCGACGAATACTATATGATCCCGCGGATAAAGCGATTCATAAAAATGCGCGAAAAATTCCTTATCTGGATGTGGACGGTCGAGACGGACAGGGGAATATGCACCTTTGAGATAAGAAATCATCTTACTGCGGTAAAGCCGCTCTATGACGGGCGCATATTAATAAAAGACGCGAACGACAACAGGTACGAGATACCCGACGTCCGCAAGCTCGACAAGAAGAGCCGCAAGATGATAGCCCCGAAAATTTAATGAGGAGAATGAATATAATGAAACTTTTGATAGCTATTGTTAACAATGATGACAGCGCGGTCGTTTCCTCGGCTCTGACCAAGGAGGGCTACACGGTGACGAAGCTCTCGACCACGGGCGGATTCCTTATGGTCGGCAACACGACTTTCCTCATCGGCGCGGACGACGACAAGGTCGCAAAGGCAAAAGAGATAATAAAGGAATATTCGCAGCGCAGAATGCACACCGCCGCTTCTACCGCCGCATTCGGCAGCGGACTTGCCGAGGGAGATCTCGGCTCGGAGGTCGCCGTAGGCGGAGCTATCGTGTTCGTGCTCGATGTCGAGAGCGTTGAAAAATACTGATAGGGGAGAATTGCATGAGCTTCACTGTCAATATCTACTATACCGGCAAAAACGGCAGCGCAAAGGAGTTTGCACGCGAAATGACGGAGAGCGGGCTTGTAAATAAAATAAGAGCCGAAGAGGGGAACGAGAGATACGAATATTTCTTTCCGCTCGACGACCCGGAGACCGTACTTTTGATAGACAGATGGCGCGACCAGCAGGCACTCGATGCCCACCACAAGTCTGAGATGATGGAAGAGATAGCGGCGCTGCGCAAAAAATACGCCCTGCGCATGCGCGTAGAGCGATATACGGAAATTTAACAAACGCCCTGCGTTCAAGATAAAAAGACTTTGCGTGAATTGGGACTTGTCGCAGAATCTATTTAGGCGCCCCTGTAGGGGAGCTGGATCGGCGTAAGCCGAGACTGAGGGGTTAGCCCGCCTTGTTCAAAAAAATGAGTATATGTGCACGATATCGCTACAGCTGTTTATTGCGATATTTATACTCGCAAGCCGTTTTGCCGCCTATCTGTCCATCAAACTATAAAGAATGACCGACCGCAGCAAAAAAATCGCTGCAGTCGGTCATTGTTCTGCAAACGCTGTTTTTGCAGCGTTCGCTCGGTTCGGATGCTTTGGCGGTGCGTTTATCCTGCGTAGAAGAAATCGTCTATCATCTCCTCCACATGGACGGGGGAGACGTCGTTGCGCTCGAGCATGGAGACAAAGTCCCTCAGCTTTTTCCTGCTGAAAGAGATGTCGGGGAAGCTTGTTGTTTCATTGAGCCCGTTTTCCGTGACGGTCATCACTATGCCGTAGGAAATACGCCCGCCCGAGGCGGTTGAGCTTTTTCTTGCTTCGGAAGCGCACGCCGCATCGGAGATTGCCGCATATCCGATGCTGTCCGTTTCACATCCTGCCGGACGGCAGATGCCGTCGGTGATCTCAAATCTTACTTGCCGCATTTGTTCACCCTCAGTTACTACGCTGATTGAGAATAATTATATGTGATTTTGATTCACTTTGCAATAGTTTTTGTAAAGAAATTTTGATTTTTTATGAATTCTTATTGATTTTGTGTAATATTTTATGGTGTTCGACAAGAAAAAACAGGGGAGCGCGGCATATGTCGGCTTCCCTGCTTGATTTTCAGATGTCAAAAATGTTGAGCCCTGTCTGTTCGCTTATGCGCCTGCCAATGTCAATGTCAAAAATTTTGATGAACATTTCGCAGGTCGCACTGATCACCGCTTCATTCAGGTGACCGCCGATGACGGCGCCTTTTTCGTCCGCGAACGCGGCGTGGAGGTGGAGATAAGGCTCGCCGTCCTTGCGGCTGAGATTGCCGTTTAATGAAACAAGTTCGAGCGGCTGAACAAATGTAAGGCTGTGGTATTTCTGCTCTTCGAGGTCGTATAGCCCGAACACCGCGCGTCCCACCGCTCCGATGGCAGATATCTCGGCAAAACGGATATCTTCGTCCCTTGCTATCTTCAGCACCGAAGCGATTATCTCCTCGCCCGGGTCGAGCCTTACCGCGAGGACATCGCCTGTTTTCACATATTTCATGCTATCCCTCCGTCAAATTTTATTCCCGCCGATTCGCGTATGCGCTGCATCGTGCGGCTCACAGAGAGCGCCGTTTCGCGCAGCTCTCTGTATTTTTCTCTGTTATTTTCCGGCTCTGTTATCAGCTCATAAAACGCGCGCGCCTCGTTGCCCATGAGTTCGTCCTTCGGCGTATCGCCGCAGATAACCCGGCTCGTCCCGTCGTTCATCACGAGTTCGATGTCCGTGAGCTTTGAAATCGAGCCGATTTTTATGCTGCCGCGCTCGCCGATTATCTGCGAGCCTGCGTGATCCTGCCCGGTTTTGCAGCTTGTCATTGTTATCGCGGTGTTTTTGCAGAGCATCGAGACGGCGGTTGCCGCGTCAGCCCCGCTTTCGAGAAACGCCGATACTGCCGAGACGGTTTCAGGCTCGCCGAACAGATCGATTGCAGGATAGACGCAGTATATGCCGAGATCCATGAGGCTGCCCGTCGCCATGGCGGGGTTAAAAATATTCGGCAGCTCGCCGCGAAGATAGGCGGGATATTTTGACGAATACTGCGAAAAATCAAAATGCGCTGTCCAGACTTTGCCGATATCGCCGAGCGCTTCTCTGAGCGCCGCGCGCACGGGCGAGTGCATATACATTATAGCTTCGATATATATGAGCTTATTCTTATCCGCGATTTCGCAGAGCTCGGAAAATTCATCGGGCGTCACAGTTATCGGCTTTTCGCAGATGACGTGCTTTCCGCTCTCGAGCATCTTTTTGCTCTGTGTATAATGCAGGGCGTTGGGGCTCGCGATATAGACGCACTCGGCAGGGGAGGCGGCGAGCTCGTCGAGCGAGGTGTAGACTGTGCTTATCCCGTTTTCCTTTGCGAATTTTTCTCCGCGCTCACGCGAACGCGAATATACGGCGAAGAGCTCAAAATCGGGCGCGAACTTCAGCCCGTCGATAAAACTCTTGACTATCCAGCCCGTGCCGATGACGGCTAATTTCATATTTTTCCCTGCTTTCTCAGACCCTGCGCGCCATGACTGTGCAGACGCGCAGAGGGAATATGATATCGAACTTGTTTTTTTTGTAGAACTTTATGGCGTTGGTGTTATATGAGTCGACCACCAGCATAACGCCCTTGCAGCCGATCTCTCTGAGATGCTCGGTCAGAGCCGCGAACAGGCGGGTGCCTATGCCGCAGTGCTGATAGCCGGGCTTTATGTTGATGTGCATATGTGCGGGATAGCTTCTTGCGAATATCGCGGGACCGTTTACGGATGCCCATGATTCAATTATATCTCCCTTTTTGCAGCCCTTGACGCGCGGAAGATATTCGGCTTTGAATATGCGCTTGTATTTTTGATAGTCCGGCGCGCAGAAGATATAGCCGACCGCGCTGTCCGTGTCCTCGTCGACGGCGATGAAGCAGTGCTCCGCCTCATGGTCTATATAATAGTCGCAGAAGGTCGCGAGCAAAAAGCGCATTGACTTCTCCTCGCGCGCAGTGCTGCCCGCCGTGTCAAGGCAGATGTTGCGGACATCGTCCCGATATTTTTCGCTGTAATTTGTGATGATTATAGCCATATTTTACTCCTCGAAATCAATGTGAATATGGTTTTCGCCTTCCCATAGCTCGAACTCGCAGTCGCTGCCGTAAGTGAACCATGCCTTTTGCGGAACGGTTACATAGAAGTCCATCTCGCGCTCCGTTCTGACAAACGAGACGGCTATTTCGCCGCGCACCGTCGTTATGTGACCGCTCGCGCGGTCGAGTCCGTCGGGAATCTGCGGAGCGATGACAATTTTTTCATAGCCAGCCGAGTTTTTCTCCTGCGTGATGCCGAGAATGAACGAGAACAGATATCGCGTCACCGCGCCGAACATCGGATGGCTGTGCGAACGCTCGCCGTTCCAGTTCTCCCAGATAGTCGTCGCGCCCTGCTTTTTCATGTTATAAAACGAGCCTTTGCCCGTTGAAGTCAGCAGATGAAAAGCCGTGTCTGCGCAGCCGTGCTCAAACAGCACGCGGGTTAGAATATCCGTGCCGAAAATGCCGGTGTCAAAAGCATCTGCAACGTCGTATTTCTTTTTTGTATTGTTGAAAGCGCGCTCACCGCCGAGTCCGATGTCAATTGCAAAGCTGTTCGCGCCCTGCGCGTCGCCGATAAACGAGCCGGTCTGAGGGCTGTAATATGCATTGAGAATAGCCTGTTTCTTTTCTTCTATGCGCTTTTCGAGCATGGCGGCGGTTTCGCTTTCGCCGATAGCCTCCGATGCCTCTTTCGTCATCATCATCTGTTTGACATAGAGCGCAGTGTTGACAAATGGCTCGCATATTGTTATTTGTTCGGGCGGGCACCAGTCGCCGAGGCACCAGCCGCCCTCTTCCTCGCGGCAGACGAGACCGCCGGAGCTTCGCGAGTCAAGATAATCAAAATATCGAAGAATCTTCGGCAGATAACGGCGGAAAGTCTCCTTGTCGCCGTATATTTTATACATCTCATACGGCACTACCGCTATCGCGCCGCCCCAGCCTGCGGGACCTCCGCCGCCGCCCATGAAAGGCGCGGTGTGCTGGACATGACCGTTTTCAATGCTCTGGCAGTCGGAGATATCTTCGAGCCACTTTTTATAGAATTTCTGCGAATCCAAAAGCATCATCGCCGCTTCGCAGCAGAGCTGACCGTCGCCTGTGTAGCCGAGTCGCTCTATGTGCGGGCAGTCCGAGGGCACACCCGAATGCATGTTGCTCAGCTGCGTTCTGATATATGCGTCGTAGAGCCAGTTGAGCATCTCGCTGTCCGACTCGAACGACGAGGTCACGGCGCAGTCCGAGTGGACTACTTCGCAGCGCACGGGCTCGGCGTTGTTCGTCAGCTCGAAATACCGAAATCCGTGCCAAGTAAACCACGGCATGCACTCTTCGCCCTTTTTCGCGCTGCGGTATTCATCTTTCTGAATCTGTCCGCGGTCGCAGGAATCGAAATTCAGCGTGCCGTCCGGGTTTATTTCCTCGCTGCATCTGACGGTTATATTCGCGCCGTCAACCGTTGCCGAAACAACCGGGTAGCCGGAAATATTCTCGCCCATGTCGTATATCGAAACTTCGCCGAGGTCAAAGAGCTTCGCGGGCTTTATTATGCGTTCCGCTCTGTCCGCCGGGCAGTCCTGAATGAAAAAGTGGGTCTCATGCGCGGGGGCTTTGATAACATTTTGAAATCCGCCGTTCGCCGTCAGCTCGTCCGCAAGGCTCATGTCGTGAGTCTCGCCGAAATATATGTTGTTTTCGATTATGCGACTCTGCTTCCATTCAAGACTTTCATCGGAAACAAAAGTGTATTTTTTGCCGCTCTTATTCTCGGCATCGATTTTATAGCAGAGCTTTATGTCTCCGTATTTTGCGAACCCTTCGGCGCTGCGCTTCTGCTGGGCGAACCAGCCGCAGCCGAGAATGACGCGGATATCATTTTCACCGTCAACAACAAATTTGGATATGTCATATCTCACGGCGTATGTGCGGTAAGACAGCTCGTCCAGGATAGGATATTCAAATGCCGTCAGATCGCGCTTGCAGTATTGGCTGTTGACGGGGACGAATTTGTCCTCGGACACCTCGCGCCCGTTTATCCACAGGCGAAAGAAGCCGAGCCCGCAGATGGCTATCTCCGCTTTCTTCGGCTCTTTGATGAAGAAGCCGCCTTTTATCACAGGCGAAGTGCAGCCGCTGTCGCAGGTCACCCATTGAGCATTCCCGAAAAGTTCGCTGAAGTTCATGTTATTCCTCTCCCTCAAGTTGAGCTTTTCTGTTTTCGAGCTCTTCCCACTGCATCATAAGCTCGGTCTGCTCGTCGTTGAGCTTGCCGAGCGTTTCCGTCAGCTCCATTACACGCGCGTAGTCCGCCGCCGCTTCGGGGGTCGACATCTCTTCGTTCATTTTGGCTATCAGTCCGTCGAGCTCGTTTATCCGCTCTTCGCATTTCTTTATCGCGGTTATCGTGCGGCGCAGCTCGCTCTCGCGCTCCTTGCGGCGCTTGTAGTCCTCGCCGCCCTTGCCCATGGTCTTTGTCGCTTTCGGCTTCTCTGCGCTCTGCTCGGCGATTTTCGCCGCATAGTCGTCGTAGCCGCCTTCGAAGCTCTCCGCGCCGTCCATGCCTATCGACAGCACGCGGGTGGATAATTTATTTATAAAATATCTGTCGTGGGATACGACGAGCATCGTGCCGCCGAAATCGAGCAGAGCCGCTTCAAGCGCCTCGCGTGATGGAATATCAAGATGGTTTGTCGGCTCGTCGAGCAGCAGGACATTCGCGCCCGAGAGCATCAGCTTCAGGAGCGAAAGCCGCGCTTTTTCTCCGCCGCTCAGAGTTTCTATTTTTTTGAAAACGTCGTCCGCGCAGAACAGGAATTGTCCGAGCAGAGTGCGCACGCGCGCCTCGGTGAAATCTCGGTGCAGATTCCAGATTTCATCAAGGACTGTATTATTGTTGTTGAGCGAGGAGAGCGTCTGGTCGAAATAGCCGACCTGAACGCCTGCGCCGAAGAGATATGAGCCGGAGTCGGCTTTCTCCTTGCCGATAAGTATTTTTAAAAGAGTCGTCTTTCCGCATCCGTTCGGACCGAGCAGAAACGCACGGTCGGATCGGCGTATCTGAAACTCGACGCCGCTGAAAAGATGCTTGCTGCCGAATGACTTTGACAGCCCCCTGACATTCAGAACTTCGTTGCCTGTCGGCTCGACCTCGCCGAATGAAAAGCCGAGAGTTCTCGCCGAGCGGTCGGGTGCGTCGATTTCCGCCAATTTTTTGTCGAGCATCTTCTGCTTGCTGTCCGCGGTTATGAAATGCCGCCAGCGGCGCTGCTGCTCGATTATGCCCTCAAGGCGGTGAACCTCGTCCATCTGCCGCTCGTAGTGGCGGCGTTCAATCTCGTCGCGCTCGGTCTTCTGCTCGAGAAAGCGCGAGTAGCCGCCGTTGAACATCTCGATTTTGCCGTTTTCGAGCAGCATCGTTTTCGTCGTCACCTTGTCGAGAAAATAGCGGTCATGGCTTATAATTACCGCGCTGCCGCGGTAGTCGTTGATGAAGCTTTCGAGCCATTCGAGGCTTGTCAGGTCTATATGGTTCGTCGGCTCGTCGAGCAGAAGCAAATCGGGCGCGCTCAAAAGCAGCTTGCCCAGCGCGAGCTTTGACCGTTGACCGCCCGAGAGCAGAGAGCAGGGGAGCGAGAAGTCGCTCTCCGAGAATCCGAGACCTGTGAGCGCCGAGCGGGTGCGGCTTTTGTAGGTCAGCCCGCCCTCGTCCTCGAACTCGATGTGCAGTCTGTTCTGCTCGGCGATGAGCGCGTCGATGTCGCCATGCCCCGCTTCGATAAGATCAGCGAGCTCTTCGAGCCGCTTCTCTTTTTTCATAAGAGGCTCGAACACGCTCTCCATCTCGTCATAGACCGTCTTTTGGCTCCCCGCGCAGGCGTGCTGCTCGAGATAGCCTATCTTTATATTTTTGCCGGGATATACCCCGCCCGAGGTTGGCTCAAGCTCGCCGGTGATGAGCTTGAAGAGGGTCGTTTTGCCCGTTGCGTTCGAGCCGATGAAGCCTATCTTGTCGCGCTCGCCGACTTCAAAGCTCACGCCCGAAAACAGCGTGCGCTCGCCGAACTCCATATCAAGATTCTGTACGCTTAAAACTGCCATTTGTAATATCAGACCCTTGTTTCAAGGATCTTTGCTTCTCCGTTTATTTTGTAGTCCCCGCAGTTTGCGGGAATGAAAATGCTGCCGCCCTTCGAAAATTCAAGAGTCTCGCCCGCGCATTCGAGCGAACCCGAGCCGTCAAGAATAAGAAGCGACACAAAAGATTTTTCATCCGCAGTGCCGTCAAAAGAGCCGTTAACATCGAGAACTCTCTCGGTAAAGAACGGGCAGGCGACAAGATTCGTAACATTGCCGTCTTTTTTCGGCGTGCAGGGATTTTTGTATACTCCCGTGTGCGTGACATTCACCGCGTCCTCAACGTGAAGCTCGCGCGGCTTGCCGTCGAAGCCCAGGCGGCCGTAGTCATATATTCTGTAGGTCGTGTCCGAGTTCTGCTGAACCTCGGCGAGCAGGATGCCCTTGCATATCGCGTGGAGCGTGCCGGATTCTATAAAAAAGAAATCTCCCTTTTTGACCGGGACTTTTTTGACATAGTCGGTCAGCGTGCCGTCGGTTATCGACTGCCTGAACTGCTCGCGGGTTATGTCCTTTTCGAAGCCGAGCAGAAGATAGGCGCCCGGCTCGCAGTCGAGGATATACCACGACTCGGTCTTTCCCGCGCCGCTGCCCTTTTTCAGGCAGTAGGCGTCGTCGGGGTGAACCTGAACCGAGAGGTCCGCCGCGGCGTCGATGAATTTTATCAGCACCGGGAAATCAGAGAATCCCGCGCAGTTTTTGCCGCCGAGCTCGGGGTGTTCGAGATAGACTTCGCGAAGAGACTTCCCCGCAAATTCGCCGTTTGCGACTGTTGAGCTGCCGTTTTTGTGCGCGGACATGACCCACGCCTCGGCGGCGTTTCGCTTGTCCGTGACAACGGAATATTCGTCAATGAGCCTGCGCCCGCCCCAGACGGTTTCCGAGACGAAGGGCGTCAATACCATGGGATAAAGCTTCAAAACACATTCTCCTTTATATAAACATCCTATATATTTTTGGCGTTCGGGCGAAAAATATCGTCCGGCTGAATTATTTTATCATATTTGTCCCATAATTGCTATACAAATAATACCGGGAGGACGAAAAAATGGTTACTGCTTTCAAATATCTGCTCGGAGGAAAGCTCAAAAAGGCGGACGAAGCTCCGACGAGGGAGGAGCAGCTGCTCGTGGACATAAGAGCGCTCAAAAAGGAGATGGACGCGGCATATCTGCGGTTTGAATACGGCGAGGACGACGACTCGGTCGAGGCTGCGATATATGAGCTCGAATCGCTCAAGCGCCGCTACCACAGACTCCTGAAGCTCGCAAAGCAGGAGGGACTTGAAAGCAGCGACATCGCCGTCTGCTACAAACTGGAATGAGGGGATAGCCTTGTCAACGGGAATGAAAACGGTTCTTATAATATTTCTCGCTGCCGCCGCGCTCGCAATAACGGTGTTCGCCGTGACGAACAGGCGCGGCTTTTCGGCGCTGATACTCAACGCGATAGGCGGCGCGGCGGCGCTGTTCGCCGTCAATATCGCGGGGCTTGCGACGGGGATACAGCTCTCCGTCAACCGCTGGTCGCTCGGCGCGGGCGCGCTGCTCGGTGTGCCCGGGGTGATATCGATGCTGGTGCTCGATATCGTTTTCAAATAAATTAAAATGAAGCTGCCCGCGGGCTGAAAAGAGCATTTTCGCGGGCACTTCACAAAAAAATCAATTTTTTTAAAATTATGCTTGACATTCGCGCGGCGTTCATATATAATAGGCTCTGCTGAACGGGAAAGACCGAAAAATTCAGCTTAAATGGACGCTTAGCTCAGCTGGTAGAGCATTCGCTTGACGTGCGAAGGGTCAGCGGTTCGAGTCCGTTAGCGTCCACCAGAAAACGCCTTGATGAAATATCATCGAGGCGCTTTTTTATTTGCTTTGAAAACGCCGCCTGCGGAGAAACAGGCGGCGTTTGATGATTTATGCGGCTTTGACTTTACTTCTCTTGTTCGCTTTTATTCGCGCGGCGGCATAGGCGATATACGGCACGGCGGCGTAAACGAATATCAGAATAGAGGGCGGGACGGTATTATATAGGTTCTGAAACCTTATGTCATTGATATCTATCACTCCGATTGACAACAGGGTATAGAAAAAGCCGAATCCCGCGCCGAGGAAAAAGACGACGGAGGCGATGAGCCCTATGAGATATCCGTTCGATCTTTTCCTGCCGAATACTATTCCGAACGCTATTCCGCCGACAAGAATGGCGGAGCTTGCGATGCTCCCGATGATGAACACGGCGTGGCTCGCCGCGAGGCTATCCAGTCCGGCTTCGGGGAGCGAGGTAAGAACAGAAGCCGCAAAGCCCAGAATGCCGTAAACAAGAAATGTAATTACACCTGTCAGAACTTCTCTTTTGGTGGTTGATTTCATCTTTGTCACCTTGCTTTTTAGTTTATTGAGAAGACAAAACGCGCACAAGCCGGCTGCGATGCCGACCTATGCGCCTTATTAAACTGCCCGAATGCGCACCCGCCTCAGACTTGATAAAAATCTATAATTTTTTGAACCGAACAGCATCATAGCATTTCTCCGAAATTATATGATATTCTGCCGCAGAAAACCTATCTGCAATTACAAAGTAGCATATTTATATATCGGAGTCAATGCTTTTTGACATACTTTTTTGAATATTCACAAAAAGTTAATTTTTGAAAGCGAAAATATATTTCGCCGCCTGCGGTGTTGCCGCAAAAACTATTCACTAAAAATAAAAAGTGTGATATAATCAGCTCGATTGAAAATACCCGAAAGGAGCGCAAATATGAAAGAACCTATCAGCCCTTATGTTGAGGACAGATATGCCGAAAAGAACGAGTTTATTTCCATGCAGCCCGATATGTCGGAGCTGCCGGATTTTGAAAAGGAGAAGGGGAAGCTCCCCGAGCCCATGTGGGCGGGACACGATGATGAGATTGCCGCATATTACAAGGCGTGGGAGATAGCCTTCCGCAACCTCGGCAAGCCGACGAAAGAGAGCGGCTTCGTTTCGCCCTATATCGATGCCGCGTTCAACGACCACATATTCATGTGGGATTCCTGCTTCATGCTCATGTTCGGCAAATACGGCGACAGCGTGTTCAAATTTCAGGGAACTCTCGACGATTTCTACTGCAAGCAGGAGCCTGACGGATTTATCGGCAGACAGTACCACGAAACAGACGGCATCTCAAAATTTCACCGTCTTGATCCCGTAAGCACGGGTCCTGAAATTTTAGCTTGGTGCGAGTGGCAGTATTATCAAGAACTACGGCGACAAGGAGAGACTCAGAAAAGTCTATTATCCTCTGCTCTCGTTCCATCATTGGCTCAAAAACTATCATCGCTGGAAAGACGGCAGCTACTGGTCGAGCGGCTGGGGCTGCGGCATGGACAACCTGCCGCGCTGCGATCTTGAGCTTATCCCAGACTCGGAGGATTGGCAGCTTGAGACCTTCCACCACAGCTATATGTCCTGGATAGACGCGACGCTCCAGGCTGCGATGAGCTGCGAATATCTTATCCTGATGGCGAAGGAGCTCGGCATCTCCGACGATGTCGACGCGCTCAAGGACGAATATGAAAAGCTCGTCAAGTTCGTCAACGAGAAGATGTGGAGCGACAGGGACGAGTTCTACTATGATTTGAAATCCGACGGCAGCTTCCTTGAGGTCAAGACCGCCGCTTCATTCTGGGCGCTTATCTCGAAGATTGCCCCGCCCGAGAGGGTCGACGCGCTCTGCCGCCATCTCGAAGACAAAAATGAATTCAACCGCCCGAACCGCGTTCCCGCGCTCTCTGCGGATCACCCGGACTACAAAGAAAACGGCGGCTACTGGAACGGCGGAGTGTGGGCGCCGACGAACTATATGGTCCTCTGCGGACTTTCCGCAAACGGAAAAGAGAAGCTCGCCAAGGACATAGCCGAGTGCTGCTATGAAAACGCCATGGAGGTCTACAGAAAGACCGGCACATTCTGGGAGAATTATGCGCCCGAGACTGCGTCTCCCGGCGAGCCCGCGCGAAAGGATTTTATCGGCTGGACGGGCATATTCCCGATAACCGTTCTGATAGAGTATATCCTCGGAATCAGGGTCTCCGCCGAGAAATCGGAGATAGTCTGGCGCGTGAGCAAGCTCGAAAAGCACGGCATAAAGAGACTGCCGACCGGCAGGGATTCGTATGTTACGCTCATGTGCGAAGCGAGAAAGTCCGAAAACGATAGACCTGAGATAACCGTCGAGAGCGACAAACCGATAAAGGTGAAAGTTATCTACGGCGAGGATTGGCAGTTCTCGTTTGAGATATAAAATACATAACCGCCTGCAATAACGCAGAGTGTATATAAACAGATTCAGCCCCGACAGTATAATGCCTGTCGGGGATTTTTGTATATATTGAAGTTATATAACATGATTGAATAGACTGGAATTTGTCGAGAAATTTATCTGGCTTCCCTGTAATGGGAGCTGGCTCGGCGTAAGCCGAGACTGAGGGGTTAGCGCGCTTCGCTCAAAGTAAGTAGG
>DKDF01000029.1:0-241 GCA_002451755.1 Ruminococcaceae bacterium UBA6855 | reverse complement strand
CCCGCGAAGTGAATAGTGAAAAAGTGCGCGATATAGTCGGATTTCATTCGCCCGCAAAACTCACACAAATTTATTGACCCGTGGCTTGTAGGGTGCGGCGACCTCGACGCACCGCTGCCGCGTGGGCGGCAGGAAATCTTCGGAAAAGCTCGTTTTGCAGACCGTAGGGGCGAACTTCGTTCGCCTTTCAAAAATCCGCACAAATTTTAGACCGCGTACCTCGTAGGGACAGCCCTTGCGG
>DKDF01000069.1 GCA_002451755.1 Ruminococcaceae bacterium UBA6855 | reverse complement strand
GCTGATACTCGGGATACTGGAAGCAAAGCCCAACTCTGAACCTTGCGGCGCGCAGGGTGCGCTTGTCTTTGTTGATATCCTCGCCGCAGAGCAGGACTCTGCCGGAATCGGGCTTCAAAAGTCCGTTGAGGTGCTGAAGAAGGGTGCTCTTGCCGGAGCCGGTATGACCGATTATTCCGACTATTTCGCCCTTTTCAAACTTCACGTTTATATTCTCGATAGCGGCGACGGCTCCAGCCATGCCGTTTTCATAATAGTGGGTGAGATTTTCTGTTTCAAGCACTGTCATCGGCTCACCTCCATTATTTTTGAAAGCGCCTCGACGCACTCGTCGGCGTCAAGAATATCGCCGGGCAGGTCTATCCCCTTTTCAATCAGACGGTGGCACAGCTCGGTGCTCTGCGGCACATCGAGTCCGCAGCGGCGCAGGACATCGGTCTGGGAAAACACCTCGCGCGGCGTGCCGTCGAGGCAGAGACGCCCGGAATCTATAATTATGACGCGGTCAGCCTTGACTGCCTCGTCCATGAAATGCGTAACAAAAAGAACGGTTATGCCCATCTCGCGGTTCAGGCGGCGGACTGTATCAAACACCTCGCGCCTGCCTCGCGGGTCGAGCATCGCCGTAGGCTCATCGAGCACGATGCAGCCGGTCTGCATGGCGATTATGCCGGCGATAGCCACGCGCTGCTTCTGACCGCCGGAGAGCTTATGCGGCTCACGCAGGCGGTAATCGTACATTCCGACCGCCTTGAGGGCATCGTCGACTCTGCGGCGTATCTCATCGGGGGCTACGCCGAGATTCTCGGGCCCGAACGCCACATCGTCCTCGACGATAGTCGCAACTATCTGGTTATCGGGATTCTGAAACACCATGCCGACCTTGCGGCGGATATCCGTAAGCCTGTCCTCATCCGAAGTGTCGATGCCGTCAACGGTAACAGTGCCGCTCTCGGGCACTAAAATAGCATTCGTCAGCTTCGCGAGGGTGCTCTTGCCGGAGCCGTTATGGCCGAGAACCGCGACAAATTCGCCGCGGTTGACGGTGAGGTCTATATTGCAAAGTGCCGGAGAGGGCTTGGCTTCGCCTTGCTCCTCCGGCTCATAGGTATAAGTTACATTTTTAAATTCAATAAACTTCTCGCTCATTTTTATCTTCTCCACACTGCGCTTGCGCCGCAGGGCAGGACGAGCCCCGAGGCGGTGACGGGCAGACCTATCTCGTCGGAGGTCACCTTGCCGCCGAACAGCGGCGACACTGTACTGCCGAGTATATACTGCATGACGGACGCAGAAAGTCCCGTTGTGTAAGAATTGATGAGCACCATAACGGGATCGTCCGAGAGCACGGCGGTACACAGCGACGCAAAGTCATAAACCGCATCCTCAAGCTTCCAGACCTCGCCGCCCGGTCCTCTTCCGTAAGACGGCGGGTCCATGATAATAATATCGTATTTGTTGCCGCGGCGTATCTCGCGCTCGACAAACTTCATGCAGTCGTCAACGAGCCAGCGCACGGGTTCATTCGCAAGACCGCTGACTGCGGCATTCTCCTTCGCCCAGGCGACCATGCCCTTTGAGGCATCGACATGAGTGACATGCGCACCGACGTTGAGAGCCGAAATTGTCGCAGCGCCGGTATAGGCGAAGAGATTCAGCACGCGCAGGGGTCTGCGCTCTTTTCTGATTATCTCGGCGGTCATATCCCAGTTGACTGCCTGCTCCGGGAAAACGCCCGTATGCTTGAAGCCCATTGGTTTGACCATAAACGAGAGATCGCCGTATTTTATCTTCCACGCATCGGGAATCTTTCTTCTGATATCCCACTTTCCGCCGCCCGAAGATGAACGGTTATAGACTGCGTGCGCCTTATACCAGAGCGGATGGGTCTTTTCTGTTTTCCAGATGACCTGGGGATCGGGTCTTATAAGTATGACATCTCCCCAGCGTTCAAGCCTCTGACCCGAAGAGCAGTCGAGCAGCTCATAATCCTTCCATTTATCGGCAACGCGCATATTTTTTCCTCTCCGGCGCGGGATCCGCGCTCCTGTTATATAAGTCTCTCTCTGACGACCTCAGCAATCTCGTCGCAAAGTTTTTCGATAAGTTTTTCGTCCTTGCCCTCGAGCATGACTCTGACGAGCGGCTCGGTGCCGGACACTCTGACGAGCACGCGTCCGTCCTCGCCGAGTTCAGCCTCAGCCTTGGCTATGGCTTTCTTTATCTCCTCATCGCTGGCGAAACGCACCTTGCCGATGTTGGAGACTCTGACATTCTTGAGCACCTGCGGATAGACCTCCATGCACTTTGCAAGCTCGGAGAGCGACTTTCCGGTGCGCTTCATGGTCTGGAGCACCTGAGCGGCGGTAACTTCGCCGTCGCCGGTGGTCGAATGATGCAGGAAAATAACGTGGCCGGACTGCTCGCCGCCTATTGCATAGCCCTTTTCGAGCATACGCTCGAGGACATAGCGGTCGCCGACCTTTGTTATCTCGCAGTGGATATCATTGTCGGCGCAGAACTTGTGGAAGCCCATGTTGCTCATGACGGTGACAACTGCCGCGTCGCCGTCGAGCTCGCCGCGCTCTTTCATATCCTTGGCGCAGATGGCGATTATCTTATCACCGTCAACGACATCGCCGTTTTCATCGACTGCAAGGAGCCTGTCGGCGTCACCGTCAAATGCGAAGCCTGCCATGAGTCCGTGCTCAACGACATATTTCTGAAGATTCTCGAGGTGAGTCGAGCCGCAGTTGTCGTTGATATTGACGCCGTCCGGCTCGTTTGCGAGCACATCGCACTCGGCACCCATCTGCATGAAGAACTCGGGCGCGGTTATGCTTGAAGAGCCGTTGGCGCAGTCGAGGGCTATCTTCATGTTGTTGAACCTGTAATCGACGGTCGAGCACAGGTGGGTTATATAATCGAAAATCGGCATTTCGGAAGTTGTGACTCTGCCGACATCGCCGCCGATTTTGACGGGCGGAACGACGGTCTCATCGAGGATTATCGCCTCTATCTCCTCCTCGAGCGCGTCGGGGAGCTTATATCCGTCGGACTTGAATATCTTTATGCCGTTATATTCGCAGGGGTTGTGCGAGGCGGAGATCATTATGCCCGCGTCGTACTGATATTTCTGAACAAGGAACGCCACTGCCGGGGTCGGCACGACGCCGAGGAGCAAAACATCTGCGCCGACGGAGCAAAGACCTGCGCTGATGGCGGCCTCAAGCATCTCCGATGATGCGCGGGTATCCATGCCTATAAGCACGCGGGGTCTTTTATGCGTGCTGTCGGTGAGCACCATGGCGGTAGCTCTGCCGATTTTCATGGCGAGTTCGCAAGTAAGCTCGCTGTTTGCAACGCCTCTTGCGCCGTCTGTTCCGAAAAGTCTTCCCATAACTAAACCTCCAATTATCAGATATCGAACTGCTGCTGACCCGGCATTGCTATGCCGAGATGCCTGTAAGCGGCGGGAGTGACCGTGCGTCCGCGCGGAGTTCTGCTGAGAAAGCCGATCTGCATGAGGTAAGGCTCATAGACATCCTCAATCGTTATCGCCTCTTCGCCGACTGCCGCAGCTATCGTCTCGAGTCCCACAGGACCGCCGTTATAGTTTCTTATCATCGTAGTGAGGACAAGTCTGTCTATCGAATCAAGCCCGAGGGCATCGACCTCCATGCGGTCGAGCGCCATTGAGGCTGTTTCGCGGGTTATTACGCCGTCGCCCATGACCTGGGCGAAATCGCGCACGCGCTTCAAGAATCTGTTCGCGATTCGCGGAGTGCCGCGCGAGCGCGAGGCTATCTCACTTGCACCGCTCGGATCCATCTCGATACCGAGGATTCCTGCGGAGCGCGTGACTATCTGCGAGAGCTGCTCGGGCGTATACATCTCAAGGCGGAGAATAACGCCGAAGCGGTCGCGCAGGGGCGCGCTGAGCTGACCCGCTCTCGTCGTTGCGCCGACAAGGGTGAAATGCGGCAGGTCGAGCCTTATCGAACGCGCAGAGGGGCCTTTGCCGATAATTATATCTATCGCGCTGTCCTCCATGGCAGGATAGAGCACCTCTTCGACCGAGCGCGACAGGCGGTGGATCTCATCGACGAAGAGCACATCTCCGTCATTGAGGTTCGTCAGCAGTGCGGCAAGGTCACCGGGCTTCTCTATCGCGGGACCTGAGGTCACGCGGAGATTGACGTTCATTTCATTCGCTATTATGCCCGCGAGGGTCGTTTTGCCGAGTCCGGGAGGACCGTAAAGCAGAACATGGTCGAGGCAGTCGCCTCTGCGGCGGGCAGCCTCAATATAGACCGAGAGGTTCTCTTTCGCCTTATCCTGACCGATATAATCGGTCAGCTGGCGCGGGCGCAGGGAAAACTCAAGGTCGGTATCCTCGGGCGAGAGATCGGGGGTAACTATGCGGTTTTCAGTATCCATATCCATAGGACCGTCTCCTTTCTCTCATTATATATTCTTTGAAATAAGGCGCAGAGCCTGTTTTATCAGTTCTTCGGACGAGAGCGACTGATCGAGCCTGCCGACTGCCGAAGCCGCTTCGGTTTTTGTATAGCCGAGCATAACAAGGGCATCGACCGCCTCCTCGCCTGCGCTCGACGACGCGGCGGCGTTTATCGCGGCGAGCTCCTCGCGGTTCTCGGAAGATATATATGATTTCAGTTTATCTTTAAGTTCAAGCACGACTCTCTGAGCGAGCTTTGCGCCCACGCCCTGAGCCGCGGTTATCGCCTTTGTATCACCCGAGGCGACGGAGACGGCGAGCCTGTTCGGAGTCAGCTGAGAAAGTATCGCAATGGCGGCTTTCGGGCCGACGCCGGTAACATTTATGAGCAGCTTGAAGCAGTCAAGCTCATCCTTATCATAGAAGCCGAACATATCGAGCGCGTCCTCGCGGACATTGAGATAGGTATAGAGCGTGACCGTATCGCCTATCTTGCCTATATTTTTCAAGGTATTGGCAGTGGCACTGCAATTGAACGCAACGCCGCCGCAGCTGACCGCGACGCTCGTGGCATCGGTATAGACCACTTGACCGGTGATACTGTAAAACATACTGCTCTCCTTTATCTGTACTGGCTGAGTCTGCCCATGACGGAGCCGCTGCAATGGCAGTGGCAGACCGCCATAGCGAGCGCGTCGGCGGCGTCATCGGGCTTCGGAATTTTTTCGAGATTGAGGATTATCCTCGTCATCTCCTGCACCTGCTTCTTTTCGGCGCGTCCGTAACCGACGACGCTCTGTTTGACCTGCAGGGGCGTATACTCAAAAATCGGGATACGGTGCTTCTGCGCAGCGAGAACGAGAACTCCCCTCGCCTGGCTGACATCGATAACCGTTTTTGCGTTGTTGTTATAAAAAAGCTTTTCTATCGACATCGCTTCGGGCTTATACTTCTCCATAAGCTCCGACACGCCGTCATATATGCGCTCGAGACGGATGTTGAACGGCATCCCTGCGGGCGTTGTCACCGCGCCGTAATCGAGCATGGTAAAGTGGTTGTTTTTATACTCCACAACGCCGCAGCCGACAATTGCATATCCGGGATCGATACCGAGAACTATCATTTCTTGTTTGATTCCCTTTCTCTGATTATCATGCGCGTCGGGGTGCCCTCAAGACCGAAGACGGAGCGAATCTGATTGTCGATATATCGCTGGTAGCTGTAATGGAACAGATCCTTGCGGTTGACGAAGCAGACGAATGTCGGCGGACGGGTCGAAGCCTGGGTCATATAGAATATCTTGAGTCTTCTGCCCTTATCCGTAGGCGGCTGGACGCGCGCCGTAGCATCGGCGAGCAGATCGTTGAGGCGGCCGGTCGAGATACGCATGGCGTTCTGATCGTCAACATATTTGATGAGCTCGAACAGTCTGTCAAGCCTGAGTCCCGTTTTTGCCGAGATAAAGATTATCGGGGCGTAGGACATAAACGAGAAGTCGTTCATCAGCTTCTTGCGGTAAGAGTCCATGGTCTTGCCGTCCTTTTCGACGGCATCCCACTTGTTGACTGCGATTATGCAAGCCTTGCCGAGCTCGTGCGCGATGCCCGCGACTTTGGAATCCTGCTCGGTGAAGCCCTCCACCGCATCTATCATTATAACACATACCTGCGCACGTTCAACAGCCATTCTTGCTCTTATGACGGAATATTTTTCGATAGCGTCATAGACGCGGCTCTTTCTGCGCAGACCTGCGGTATCTATAAAGACAAACTTGCCGTATTCATTTTCCACATAAGAATCCGTTGCGTCGCGGGTAGTGCCCGCGATATCGGAGACTATCATTCTGTCCTCGCCCAAAATGGCGTTGACGAGCGACGACTTGCCGACATTGGGCTTGCCGATGACGGCGACCTTGATGGTGTCGTCCTCCTCTTCCTCTTCGTCGGCGGGCGGCAGATGCTCGCAGACGGCGTCGAGCAGATCGCCCGTGCCCATCCCGTGAACGGACGAGACGGCTATCGGATCGCCGAGACCGAGGTTATAGAATTCATAGTACTCCGCGGGAGGTTCGCCGACGGTGTCGCACTTATTGACGCAGAGAACTATCGGCTTGCCGCTCTTCTGGAGCATGGACGCGACCTCGCTATCGGTCGAGACAACGCCGGAGCGCACATCGGTGACGAGGATTATAACATCCGCGCTGTCGATAGCCAGCTGAGCCTGACGGCGCATCTGCTTTAAAATTATATCGTCCGAATAGGGCTCAATGCCGCCCGTATCAACGAGCAGCAGCGTTCTGTTGCCCCACTCGCAGTCTCCGTAGATTCTGTCACGGGTGACGCCGGGGGTATCGTCGACTATGCTCAGACGCGCTCCGACGAGCTTGTTGAACAGGGTCGATTTGCCGACATTGGGTCTGCCGACGATTGCAACAACCGGTTTTGACATATTTATGACCGCGCGGCAAACGGCTTTTGCCGATACCGCTTCCTTTCAAAGTTTTGGGATTATTATAAGCAGCACTTACGCTTATAAAAATCAAAAAGGCAGAGAAGGCCCATCCTCCTCTACCTCTCCGCATTCATGACTTGTACGAAGCACAGCCGAGGCGGAACCTCAGCTTAGCAGTTAACGCTTTAAGCCGCCGATACCGGCCGCTTTACGAGTCATATTTGACTTGCGTGTGTTTCAAAGGGCTCACGCGTCCTTCTTAATCACTTGCTTGCCGTTGTAATAGCCGCACTCGGGGCATATTCTGTGGGGTCTCTTGTACTCCCCGCACTGCGGGCACTTAACGAGCTCGGGAGCGTCCATCTTCCAAACGTTGGAACGTCTCTTGTCTCGTCTTGCGCTTGATACTCTTCTCTTGGGTACCGCCATGTTGAGCACCTCCTTAATACTAGTGCATTGAATGTGGAAAAAATCCTTTTAATTATCCAAAAGCTGTTTGAGAGCCTCGAGACGCGGGTCTACGGGCTTTTTGCAGCTGCATTGGCCTTCATTGAGGTTGGCGCCGCAGAACTGGCAGACGCCTTTGCAATCCTCTTTGCACAGAATCTTGCCGGGCAGGGTGAGGAAAATATCCTCCCGCACGAGAGGATCAAGCTCAAAATGCATATCCTCAACAAGAATCAGCTCGTCGTTCTCCTCATCGTTGAGCGAGGTGACGAGAGTGTGCGAAACGGGAATGTCGAAAACGCGGTCTATCGGCGAAGCGCAGCGGTCGCAGTCCGTAAACACTTCAACCGTCGCCTGAGCCTCGATGCAGACTATGCCGGCGCGGTTGACCGCCTCGCCTTTGACGCGCACCGCCTTCTGAAAAGGCTTGCCCGCCCAGAACTCCTCGTCGGACATGTCCATCTCATAATCAAACGGAACGGACGCGCCGATATTATTGAAAATGGGTTCTAACTCAATAAACATAGCATTCACCTTGCGGTTACTTAAATCCGCGCAGAAAGTATTATATCTTCCTGCGCGGGTTTTGTCAATAAAAACTTCAGTTTTTTAGACTTTTTTCTCTTAAAGTTTCTGGCAGAAGTCAAAAATCTTCTCGGGAAGCTCCTCATCGTCAGCCGAAACGGTGAAGACGAAGTTCTTCTCGGTGATATCGCTCAGCTCCTTGACCTTTTCAAGGAAAACTGCGAGCTCATCGTAATCTCTGCCGCCGATGCGCAGAGTTGCGTCGATGAGGATATCGGTTATATCGTGGTCACCTGCGCAGATACCGCTGAGGAAGCCGTAAAACGCCTTGTAGCCGCTGACCTTGTAGAAATCAGTCTCGATGAGTCTTGCACGATAGTTGATATCGTAAGTCAGAAGCCTTTCTTTCTCAACGCAGACAACGTTGCCGCTGGAAGCTTCAACAGCCTTGTTGACCTGCTCGATGAGACGTTTTGTCTTGCCCGATCCTTTGCGTCCTGTAATCAAAGAAACCATTTAAGAATTCCTCCTAAAAATTTATTCTGTTTTCAAGCTCAGCACGGCGCTCCTCATATCCGGGCTTGCCCATGAGTGCGAACATATTGAGCTTATAACTTTCAACGCCGGGCTGGTCGAACGGATTGACTCCGAGGACATAGCCGGAAATTCCGCATGCCTTCTCGAGGAAGTAGATGAGCCAGCCGAGATTGTACTCATCCATCTTGTCTACATCGAGGAGGATGTTGGGCACGCCGCCGTCGGTATGCGCAAGAACCGTTCCCTCGAACGCCTTGCGGTTGACCTCGGACATATGCTTGCCTGCGAGGAAATTGAGTCCGTCCTCATTGTCGGCGGTAGCCTCGATAACAAGATCGCGCTTAGGCTGAGCAAAGGTGACAACGGTCTCGAACAGCGAGCGTTCGCCCTGCTGTATGTACTGGCCGAGAGAGTGGAGGTCGGTCGAGAATATCGCCGAAGCCGGGAAGATTCCCTTGTGCTCCTTGCCCTCGCTCTCGCCGAAGAGCTGCTTGAACCACTCGCACATCATGGTGTAGTCCGGCTCATAGGCAGCCATCATTTCGATCTTCTTGCCGCTTCTGTAGAGAATATTGCGGATAGCGGCATAACGATAGCAGTCGTTCTTGTCGAGTTCGGGCGACATATACTGCTCTCTCGCGTCTGCGGCGCCCTTCATGAGTGCGTCGATGTCAATGCCGGCAACCGCTATCGGAAGCAGGCCGACTGCGGTGAGCACGGAATATCTGCCGCCGACATTATCAGGAACTACGAAAGTCTCATAGCCCTCTTCGTCGGACATATTGCGAAGTGCGCCCTTTGATTTATCGGTGGTGGCATAGATGCGACCCTTTGCGCCGTCATTGCCGTACTTCTTGATGAGCAGGTCTCTGAAAATACGGAACGCGAGCGCGGGCTCGGTGGTCGTTCCGGACTTCGAGATAACATTGACGGAGAAGTCCTTATCCTTGCAGATATCTATAAGCTCGGCAAGGGTCGAGGAGCTGATTGTGTTGCCGGCGAAGTAAATCTTCGGAGTATCGGCAGCGACATCGTTATATTTCTGGGACTTCACGAACTCGATAGCGGCTCTTGCGCCGAGGTAAGATCCGCCGATGCCGATAACTATAAGTATCTCGGAATCCTTCTTTATCTTCTCTGCGGCTGCCTTTATTCTGGCGAACTCTTCCTTGTCATAGTTGACGGGAAGGTCGACCCAGCCGAGGAACGCATTGCCTGCGCCCGTACCGTTATGAAGCTTTTCATGCGCGGCGGTTATCTCCGGCTGAATAGCCGAGAGCTTGGCGGCATCCGCCGCCTCGCCGACAAACGAGGTGTTAAGTCTGACTGACATTCTTTTTTCCCCCATATCTATTGAGAGACCACATGGTCTCCGGCTCTTCTGAGCTCTTTTTATTTGTTAATATTTTAACTTATTTGAGTAGGTATTTCAAGCTTTACGGGCAATATTTCACGAAAAATTAAAACAGATTTCACTTTGCCGCCTCAAATGCGTTTTTTCAGCCGTTCTGCGAGCTTCTGTAGGCTTCAACTTCCCAATTTGTGATAAAATCCGTGAGCTCTTCCGTCATATGCGACGCGCCGCCGAACGAGCGCGAATACACGGCGATATCCGCCGCATCCTCAAAGAGCATCTCGGCGGTCGCTGCGCGCTTCTCGCTCTCGCCGAAGCAGAAGGCTCCCCTACCCCGGAGCAGAATAACGCGCGGCATGAAGCCGTACTTTTTATTATATGCGCTTATCTTTTCATCAGCTTCACCGACGCTGTCAAGCCAGAGCGGATAGGCGCGGCAATAGACGATATGGTCGGGAGTGAACGGGCGCATAAGCTCCTTTGCGGCATTTGTGGAGCCGACAAAGCTCTTTGACACGCCGAACGGAACTTCGCGGCAGACGGTACCCTGCGGAAATGCGGAGAGCAGAGCCCGCTGAGCTTCTGTATCAAAAGTCGGAGTTTTATCGAAATCGGGCTTTTCCGAAAGGCTGCGGTCTATAGAATCGAGCACGAAACTCAGCTTTTCGCCGAGGGCATCGACCGTATCGGCGGCGACGAATATGCCGTGATTTTCGAGCAGGAGCATATCGCAGTCTTTGCCCGTGTGAGCCTTGAATTCAAGCATCTTGTCGCGGCAGAGCTTCGCCAGCACATAGCCCGGGCGGCACTGCTCAATCCAGATGAAATCGTGGGATATCACTCGGCGCGCGGCGCTCTCCCCGCCCTTTGAGCAGGTGATGCCGTTCACCTTTGCCGGGTGCAAGTGCAGGACATAGGTCTGCGGGAACAGCGCATGGAGCGTTGTCTCGACGCTCGGACGCTTTGTCTCGCCAGGAACGCGCGACGCCATAAGGTCTTCGAGGACGAGAGCCTCGCGCTCGGAATCGGAATCCGGATAGCTCTTTTCAAATATTTCGCCGAGCTTTGAAAGATCGATTTCAACAAAGCCCTGCGCCGTTATGGTCGCTAAAGCCGTGCCCGAGCCCTTGACCCACATCCTGCCGTTCGCCTTTGCGGAGGTGTTGCCGCCGCCGGCGAGGACAAGAGACGGGTCGGAGCCGTAAAAATTCGAAAAGCCGACAAGTTCATCTATAAGCATGAATATTACCCTTTCTTACAGAAATTCCGGGGCACGGCAGTCCGCACCCCGGCTATTATTGTTATGATTTGATTTCTTTCCATGCGGCGCTGTAATAAGCATCGAGATCGGCTCCGAGATCGTGATAAACCTCGCCCTTGTCGATAACCTCGCGGGACGGGAAGATATCCTCATCCTGCTGAACCTCGGGGTCAAGCTCGTTGTAGAGAGCCTGGTTCGGAGTCGAATAATAGATATACTCAAAGTTTTTCTTCGCCGCTTCGACTCCGCAGAGGTAGTTGATGAACGCCTCGGCGTCAGCCTTGTTTGAGCTGTAGGTCGGGACGACCCACGAATCAATCCAGAAGTTTGTGCCCTCCTCGGGAATAGTGAACTTCAGATCGGGGTTGCCGCTGATGTTCTGCTCCTCATCACCCTCAATAGCGAGATAAGCTTCGCCGTTATAGACGAGAGCCATTGCAGCCTCACCGCTTATCATCGCATCGCGAGCCTCGGTCTCGACAAGATATGCCTTGAGCATCGGCTTCTGCTTGATAAGCAGCTGCTTTGCCTCATCTATCTGAGCCTTGTCGGTGGTGTTGAGCGAATAGCCGAGAGCCTCAAGCGCGACAAGGAAAGAGTCGCGGATGCTGTTGGACATGATTATCTTTCCGGAATACTTCTCGTTGAAGAACATCTTCCAGCTCTTCGCATCCTCTTCGGAGACCATCTTGGTGTTGTAGATAACGCCGACGGTGCCCCAGAAATGCGGGACGGAATACTTGTTCTCAGGGTCGAACGATCTTGACTTCTCGAGATAAACTTCGCCGATATTCTTGATATTCGGAATGTTGTCGAAATTGAGCTCGGAGAGTCTGTTCTCTTTAATGAAACGCTCGATTATATAGTCCGAGGTGCAGATGAGGTCATACGACTGGTCGCCGTTGACCGCTTTGTTATAAAGCTCCTCGGGAGTGTCGCACTCATCGACGTTGACTTTGATGCCGTTCTCTTTTTTGAAGTTCGAGATAACATCGAGGTCGATATACTGGCCGTAGACAAGCACATTTATGCTGCGGGTCTTGGTGCAGCCCGCGAGAGCACCCATGGAGCAGAGGCAGAGCACAATCGCCATAACTGCCGCCGCAATTCTTACAAAAACAGATTTTTTCATTTTTCGTCCCCCATCAATAGTTTTTTCCCTTTGCCGCGCTTCTCTCCTTATTGATGCTGATTCGGTTGACGACGAACAGCACGATAAGCACGATGAGGAAGATTATAGTTGACAGAGCATAGAGCTCCGGCTGGTTGCCGAGCTTTCGCTCGGTATAGATTATTATCGAGAGCGTCTTTATTCCCGCGCCCTTGGTGAAATAAGTGATGGTGAAATCATCGAGCGACATGGTGAACGCCATGAGGAAGCCCGAGAGGATGCCCGGGAAAATATCCGGGACTATCACCTTGAAAAACGCCTGAACCGGCGTTGCGCCGAGGTCGACCGCCGCCTCATATGTGTTCCTGTCGCGCTGACGGAGCTTCGGCAGGACATTGAGGACGACATAGGGAATATTGAAGCTGATATGCGCTATGAGCATGGTCGTGAAATTGAGATTGCCGAACATGCGCACGAAGAGCAGCATCAGCGCGATACCCGTTACGATATCGGCATTGAGAAGCGGAATGCTGTTGACGCTCATTATCGCCGACTGGCTGCGCTTTTTCATATAAAGTATGCCAACGCATGCGAGAGTGCCGACGACTGTCGCTATCAAAGCGGAGAGCACGGCGAGCAAAAGCGTATTGCGCAGAGCCTCCATAATAGGTCCGCTCGTGAACAGATCTTCGTACCATCTGAAGGTGAAGCCGCCCCACTTCATATAGCGCGAATTGTTGAACGACATAACCGTCAGAACGGCTATCGGCAGATAGAGCAGGACGAAGATTATCGCCACATAAAACTTTTCGAGGAAGTGCCTGAATTTTACCACAGCGACGCCTCCTCTCCCGAGCCTTTCATCTCGCCGATCATCATGCTCACGAAGATAAATATCATGAGCACTATCGAAATACCGGAGCCGAGATGCCAGTTATTGCCCTGGTTGAACTCCTGTTCGATGATATTGCCTATGAGCAGAACCTTGCCGCCGCCGAGGATATCGGCGATAACGAACTCCGAGATGCTCGGCACGAATACCATAGTGATGCCGCTTATAACGCCTGGCACGGAGAGCGGAAAGATTATCTTGCGGAAAGTCCTCGCCGGGGTCGCGCCGAGGTCGCCTGCGGCGTCGAGAAGATTGTGATCAATTTTTATAAGAGCATTGTAAATCGGCAGAACCATGAACGGGAAATAGTCATAGACCATACCGATAACTATCGCCGCCGGAGTATACATGATGCTGAAATTCGGCAGATTCAGCGCCGAGAGGATATAATTGAGAATACCGTTATCCGAGAGCAGCATCCTTATAGCTATTATCCTGAGCAGGAAGTTTATCCACATGGGCAGGATAAAAATAAATATAACGAAGCTGCGGTTTTTCGCGGCGCTTTTGCTGAGTATCAGCGCGAGCGGATAAGCGAACAGCAGGCACACCGCCGTTGTTATCACTGCGAGCAGCAGGGACAGCCCGAGCGCCTGGATATGAATCTTTTCAAAGATAGCTGTTATGTTTGAAAAAGTGAACGTGCCGTCCGAAGAAGTGAAGCCGTAATAAAAAACGAACAGCAGCGGCACTATCGTAAAGACCAGCATCCACAGAAGATACGGCCCTGCCATAAGTTTTTTACGCATCGGCGTTGAACACCTCCTCGTCCTCGGACTCGGGTTTGTTCATGATCTGGATGTTCGAGGGTTCAACGCTGAGACCCACCTCCGCTCCGATGGGAGTGGAGACGGTGCTGTGGACGAGCCACTCGTAACCGTTCACCATAACGTGCATCTCATAGTGCACGCCCTTGAATATTATATCGGTGACAACGCCCTTGAGCTCGCCCTGCGAAGGCGGAGTCAGGACGACATCCTCGGGTCTTATGACGACATCGACGGGCATATTCTCGCCGAAGCCTTCATCGACGCAGACGAACTCCGCGCCAAGGATACGCACGAGGCGGTCTCTTATCATAACGCCGTCTATGATATTGCTCTCGCCTATGAAATCGGCAACGAAAGCGTTCGTGGGCTCGTTATAAATGTCAACGGGAGTGCCGATCTGCTGGATATAGCCCTGGTTGAGCACGACGACGGTATCCGACATCGTGAGAGCCTCCTCCTGATCGTGGGT
>DKDF01000052.1:3847-27283 GCA_002451755.1 Ruminococcaceae bacterium UBA6855 | reverse complement strand
GATCGAAAAAGAGCACGAGGAGCGCTATAATACTCTGCTCAAGAATCTCGAAGAGGGCATCGTTTTTGAGCGCAGCGAAGAGGTCGTATGGGTCTGCCGCAACTGCGGACACATCCATGTCGGCAAATCCGCGCCGAAGGTATGCCCCACCTGCGCTCACCCGCAGTCGTATTTTGAAATCAGGAAGACAAATTATTAAAATTTCACAAGGCTCTGTCCGTTCTCAAGCGGGCAGAGTTTTTTATTTTTTGTCCGTTTGGAGCGGTCAGAAGTAATAATACAAAAATCATAGGCTTTATTTGGTCATTTTTTACAAAAAATTTACATCAAATACTATAGCCATTTGAATAAAGTAGTCAAAAACCGCTTGAAAAAATCGCTAATCGAGTGTATAATTTATTTAATAATACATCTTTTGAGGAAAGTGAGAATCTTAAATGCTTAATGAGAATATCCCGATGTACCTTTTCCATCAGGGTACAAACGCAAAAGCATATGAGTATCTCGGCTCACACCGCGACGAAGAGGATGAGAATTTTACCTATTTTCGCGTATGGGCTCCGCACGCCGTCGCCGTTTTTGTCGCCTGCGACAGGAACAACTGGACGGGAGAGGGCTTTGAGCTCAGCCGCATAAACGAACAGGGTCTCTGGGAGGGACGCTTCGAGGGCTTCAAGGAATTTGACGCCTACAAATATCTCATCATCGCGCAGGACGGCCGCAAGCTGATGAAATGCGACCCCTACGCCTTCCATGCCGAGACGCGCCCCGGAACCGCCTCGAAGATATATGAGCTCGGCTCATTCGAGTGGACGGACGGCACATGGATAAAAAAACGCCGCAGGAAGAATATATATGACTCCCCGATGAATATATATGAGCTGCACGTCGGTTCGTGGCAGCGCTATGCCGACGGCAACACGCTCTCTTACCGCGAGCTCGCGGACAGGCTCGTGCCATATGTTGTCGACATGAGCTATACGCACGTTGAGCTGCTGCCGATAATGGAGCACCCGTTCGACGGTTCGTGGGGGTATCAGGTCACCGGATACTTTGCGCCGACCTCGCGCTACGGCACGCCGGACGACTTCATGTATTTTGTTAATAAATGCCATGAAAACGGCATAGGAGTTATATTGGACTGGGTCCCGGCGCATTTTCCGAAAGATGCATTCGGTCTCTACGAATTCGACGGCGAGACATGCTACGAATACGCCGACCCGAACAAGGGCGAGCACAAGCAGTGGGGCACGCGCGTTTTTGACTACGGCAGAACGGAAGTGCAGAGCTTTCTGATGTCGAGCGCGCTGTTCTGGCTCGAAGTCTACCACGCGGACGGACTGAGGGTCGATGCCGTTGCGTCCATGCTCTATCTCGACTACGGGCGCGAGGACGGCGAATGGAGCCCGAACACCTACGGCGGGCGAGAGAATCTCGAAGCCGTGGCATTTATAAAAAAGCTCAACGAGACTATATTCGGAGAGCACAGCGACATCATGATGATAGCCGAGGAGAGCACCTCCTGGCCGATGGTATCGAAGCCCGTCTATCTCGGCGGTCTCGGCTTCAACTTCAAATGGAACATGGGCTGGATGAACGACTGCCTGCGCTATTTCTCGCTCGACGGTCTGTTCAGGAAGTTCAATCACGACTGCCTGACCTTCTCGTTTTTCTACGCTTTCTCCGAGAATTTCGTGCTGCCTATCTCGCACGACGAGGTGGTTCACGGCAAATGCTCGCTGATAAGCAAGATGCCCGGTACATACGAAGAAAAATTCGCGGGAGTCCGCTCGTTCCTTGCATATATGATGGCGCACCCGGGCAAGAAGCTGCTCTTCATGGGTCAGGAGTTCGGTCAGTTCATCGAGTGGAACTACAAGCAGGAGCTCGACTGGCTGCTGCTCGACTACGATATGCACAGAAAGCTCAAGGAGTTTTCGCGCACGCTCAACCGCTTCTATAAGCGCAATCCCGCGATGTGGGAGATCGACTACAGCTGGGAGGGCTTCAGCTGGATATCCAGCGACGACAGCGCAAATTCCGTCATCGCCTTCCGCCGCATGGACAAAAAGGGCGACGAGCTGATAGCCGTCTGCAACTTCACCCCCGTCACGCGCGAAAATTACCGCATCGGAGTGCCGGACAAGGGCACTTACCGCATAGTCCTCAACACGGACAGCGTCGAGTTCGGCGGCAGCGGAACAAAGATGCAGAAAACCTACACGTCAAAACCGATCCCGATGCACTCGTTCGGGCAGAGCATTTCGCTCACGCTCCCGGGTCTGTCGGTCGTTTATCTGAAAAAACAAGGCAAGAAAGCTGATAACAAGGAGGAATAAACATGGCCAGAAAAACAGAATGTATCGCTATGCTGCTCGCAGGCGGTCAGGGCAGCAGGCTCGGTATTCTGACCAAAAACATGGCAAAACCCGCCGTTCCCTACGGCGGCAAGTACAGGATAATCGATTTTCCGCTGTCAAACTGCGTCAACTCCGGCATATACACCGTCGGCGTGCTCACGCAGTATCAGCCGCTTGAGCTCAACGACTATATCGGCAACGGACAGCCGTGGGATCTCGACAGAGAAAACGGCGGCGTGCATATCCTCTCCCCCTATCAGCAGATAGAGGGCACCGAGTGGTACAAGAACACAGCAAACGCTATATATCAGAACATCAACTTCATCGACCGCTATTCGCCCGAATATGTTCTTATTCTCTCCGGCGACCACATCTACAAGATGGACTACTCCAAGATGCTCGCCTATCACAAAGAGAAGAACGCCGACTGCACCATCGCGTCCCTTGAAGTTCCGTGGGAGGAGGCTTCGCGCTTCGGTCTGATGTTTGTCAACGACGACGGCTCGATATCCGAGTTTGAAGAGAAGCCGAAGCACCCACGCAGCAACAAGGCTTCCATGGGCGTATACATATTCACCTGGAGCAAGCTTCGCCGCTATCTGCTCGAGGACGAGGCGAATCCCGCCTCCGGCAACGACTTCGGTCACGATCTTATCCCCGCGATGCACGAAGCGGGCGAGCGTCTTTTCGCCTATCAGTTCGACGGCTACTGGAAGGATGTCGGCACGATAGACAGCCTCTGGGAGGCAAACCTCGACCTGCTCAACCCCAAGGTCGATCTCGATCTGAGCGACCCGTCGTGGAAGATATATTCCCGCACCCCCACTGCCCCGCCTCACTATGTATCGCCCGACGCAACGGTTCAGAACTCCATGGTGACCGAGGGCTGCGAAATTTCCGGCGATGTTGACTTCTCCGTTATCTTCGCGGATGTCACGATAGAAAAGGGCGCGGTCATAAGAGACTCGATAATCATGCCCGGCACGGTTATTAAATCCGGCGCGGTGGTTCAATATGCAATTGTCGCGGAGAACGCGGTGATTGAAGAGAACGCTGTTGTCGGCGAACGTCCCGAGGCTATGGAAGATCTCGACAAATGGGGCGTTGCCGTTATCGGCAAGGGCGTCACGGTCAAAAAGGGCATGAAGATTGAGCCCAAGGCCATGTATGACGGAGAAAAGGAGGACGTTCGCAAATGAGAGCCAACAATGTTCTCGGCATAATCTATGCCAGCACCTATGACCAGTCGCTTCCCGAGCTTACAAATATGCGCACGATGGGCTCCGTCCCGTTCGGCGGAAGATACAGGTTAATAGATTTCCCGCTTTCAAATATGGTCAACTCCGGCATCTCCAAGGTCGGCGTTATAACCAAGAGCAACTACCGCTCGCTGATGGATCATCTCGGCACGGGCAAGCCGTGGGATCTTTCCCGCAAGCGCGAGGGTATGTTCATTCTGCCGCCGTTCAACTCCGCAGAGGATTCCGGCGGACTGTTTGCAAACAGAATCGACGCGCTTATCGGCTGCGCTTCGTTCATATCGAGCTCGACCAACGAATATGTCCTGCTCTGCGACTGCAACACGATTTGCAATATAGATCTCAATCTGCTCTTTGACGCGCACGAGCAGAGCGGCGCGGATATCACCGCGGCATACTGCCACGGCACCGTTCCCGCGCTGAGCAACACCATGACATTCGACCTCGACTCCGACGGACGCATAAAAGAAATCGCGATTTCTTCGACAGGCGGCGCTGAGGGCAACTATTCGCTCAACGTGTTCCTGCTCAAGAAGTCACTGCTCGAAAGACTTATCGCTCAGGCAGCGAGCATGCACTACACCGACTTTGAGCGCGATCTCATTCAGGCGAATGTCGGCGCGCTGAAAATTTGCGGCTATAAAGCCGAGGGCTTTGTCGTAACTCTCGACTCCCTCAAGAGCTTCTACGACGCGAACATGGCTCTGCTCGACCTCGGCAACCGCTCCGAGCTGTTCTGCAGAGAGCGCCCGGTCTATACAAAAGTCCGCGACGAGGTTCCGGCGATCTACGGACTCGGCGCAGATGTCAAAAACAGCCTCGTTGCCGACGGCTGCAAGATAGAGGGCAAGGTTGAAAACAGCATCCTCTTCCGCGGCGTCACCATCGGCAAGGACGCAGTCGTCAAAAATTCCATCGTCATGCAGGGCGCGTATGTCGGCTCCGGCGCGACGCTCAACAGCGTGATAATGGATAAGATATCTATAATCAAACCCGACAAATCACTCTGCGGCACCGACACCTTCCCGGTATATGTCGGCAAGGGCATAGTGGTCTGATCGAAAGGGGACTGAAAAATGAAAGTCTTATATGCTGCAAGCGAAGCTCTTCCCTTCATGGCGAGCGGCGGGCTCGGCGACGTTGCCGGCTCTCTGCCCAAGGCACTGCGCAAGCGCCTTGTCGGCTGCCGTGTTGTTATGCCGCTCTACGGCGGAATAAAGCAGGAACTGCGCGACCAGATGCAGTTCATCACACATATCACCGTGCCCGTCTCGTGGCGCAGGCAGTACTGCGGCATCTTTGAGGCGAAGATAGACGGCGTTATCTTCTATTTTATCGACAACGAGTATTATTTCAAACGCGACGGCATCTACGGTCACTATGACGACGCAGAGCGTTTTGCGTTCTTCTCCCGCGCGATACTTGAGATAATCCCGCACATCGACTTCAAGCCCGACATCATCCATACGAATGACTGGCAGACGGCTCTCGTCCCGGTCTACTACTCGACGATGTACGCGAACCGCGAGGGCTATGAGGGCATAAAGAACATATTCACCATCCACAACATCCAGTATCAGGGCGTTTACGGCAAAGAGATACTCGGCGACGTGTTCGGTCTCGGCGAACAGCATGAGCAGCTGCTCGATTTCGGCGGCACGCTCAACCTGATGAAGGGCGCTATCGAATGCGCCGATGTCGTGACCACGGTCAGCCCGACCTACGCAGAGGAGATACTCGACCCGTGGTTCAGCCACGGTCTCGATCCGATTCTGCGCGAGCGTCAATATAAGCTCCACGGTATCCTCAACGGCATAGATACGGATATATATAACCCCGAGACCGACAAGGCGATTGCGAAGAACTTCTCCGCAGAAGACCCCGCGGGCAAAAAAGAGGACAAAGTGGATCTCCAGCGCGAGTTCTCCCTGCCCGTGCGCGACGATGTGCCGATAATCGGCATGGTATCGCGCCTTGTGTCACACAAGGGTCTCGACCTCGTCAAAGCCGTCCTCGACGAGCTGCTGAGCACGACCGATGTTCAGCTTGTTGTGCTCGGCACGGGCGACTGGGAATATGAGAACTTCTTCCGCGAAATTGAAGCGCGTTACCCGGGAAAAGTCGGGCTGCGCATAGCATTCATTCCCGACCTCGCGCGCAAGATATATGCCGGATGCGACATGTTCCTCATGCCGTCGAAGAGCGAGCCGTGCGGTCTTTCGCAGATGCTCGCGCTCAGATACGGCACTCTCCCGATAGTCCGCGAGACCGGCGGACTCAAGGACAGCATCACCGACTCCGGCGATGGCGAGGGCAACGGCTTCACTTTCAAGAGCTACAACGCCCACGATATGCTCGACGCTATCCGCAGATCGCTCGGCGCGTATTCGGACAAGAAATACTGGGCTTCGCTCGTTGAACGCGCGCTCGAATGCGACAACAGCTGGGGACGCTCGGCGAGAGAGTATATGCGTCTTTACAGAGAGACCATAGGCAAGTAACAAAAATTCAAGCGGAGGACCGCAGTGACCGCCGAAGCGACGGGACACCGTCGGTCCTCGTTTTTTACGGTGAAAAGATATGGTTATAAAATCAAACATGATTGACCGCCAGCTGCGCCCGATAGGCGAGGCTATCCGCTTCGTTTGGCCGAGCTTCAGCGAGCGGAAGTTCAAGTTCTGCAACTTCATTCTGAAAAATTTCGGGCGCGGCGCGGATGTCACCCCGTGGAAGATAAGATGCGAGCAGATAAAGATTCCGCGCGCGGACGGGAGCGAGCTTCGTCTCTGCGTATATTCACCGCGAAAGCTCGGCGGCGAGGTACCGGGACTTCTGTGGATACACGGCGGCGGCTACGCCATGGGCATTCCCGAGCAGGATCACGGGTTTGTGCGCGCCTTCGTCGGCACGACGGGCTGCGTTATGGTCGTGCCTGACTACAAAAAATCGCTCTATGCCCCCTTCCCTGCCGCGCTTGAGGACTGCTACCTTGCTCTGCTCTGGCTCAAGGAAAACGGCGGGAAATACGGGATGCGGCGGGACAAGATATTTGTCGGCGGCAACAGCGCGGGCGGCGGAATGACTGCGGCGCTCACGCTCTACGCCCGCGACAAGGGAGAAGTCAACATAGCATTTCAGATGCCGCTCTATCCGATGCTCGACGACCGTCCGACCGAGACTTCAAAAAACAACGACGCTCCGGTCTGGAACACAAAATCGAACATCGCCGCGTGGAAGCTGTATTTAGGCGATGACTATGGCACGGACAGGGTCTCGAAATATGCCGCACCCGCGCGCGAGACCGATTTTTCCGGTCTGCCGCCGACGCTCACCTTTATCGGCAGCATAGACCCGTTCCTCGCGGAGACACAGAGCTATGTCGATTCGCTCCGGGCGGCGGGCATTCCCGTTATGTTCAAAATACTCGAGGGCGGATTCCACAGCTTTGATATGTACTATTTTGCGGACATTGCAAAAGAGGCGAACAAATTCATACGCGACGGCTTCAAATTCGCGGCGGAGAACTACTCCGCGCCGCAGCCGGAGGATAAATAAACAGACTGACAGCGACAGATGTTGCTGTCAGTTTTTATCTGTCTAATGCTAAATTTGTAGGGGTCGGCGACTCGACGATCATATGACGCCAACGGCGGCACGGATTTTAGATAATGGTCTTTTTGCACGAGTCATTTAAAAAAACACGAGAAAACTATTGTTTTGTGCTGACTTCGTCAACAGCGGGTCGTCGAGTCGCCGACCTCTACAAAAACTCAATTCACAATTTATATAGAACTTTGGGTAGTCTTAGAACAGCAACCATTTCACTGTCATTTTGCACAACAAAAACAGCGCCGCAGGGGCAAAACCTCTGCGGCGCTGAAATTAACTTTTGATCTCTTCAGGCTCAGATCAGATGAGCTCGATGATGCACATCTCAGCTGCGTCTCCTCTGCGGGGACCTGTTTTGATTATGCGGGTATAACCGCCGTTAACGTCCTTATATTTGGGGGCGATATCCTCAAAGAGCTTCTTTGCAACATCTTCTTTGGTGATGTATGCCATGACTTTGCGCTTCGAGTGAAGTGAGTTGTCCTTAGCTATGGTGATCATTTTCTCGGCCATAGCGCGAACTTCCTTAGCCCTTGTAACGGTGGTCTCGATCCTGCCGTTCTCGAAGAGATATGTGACCATACCTCTGAGCATAGAAATACGGTGATCCGTAGTTCTGCCAAGTTTTCTGGTTCCGGGCATTTAATTCACACTCCTTTACCGTAGTGAGTCTTATTCCTCTTCCTTGCTGAGGCTCAGGCCCATGGATTTGAGCTTTGCGATAACCTCGTCAAGGGATTTTCTTCCGAGGTTGCGGACTTTCATCATGTCCTCCTCGGTCTTGCTGATCAGATCTTCAACAGTGTTAATGCCGGCTCTCTTCAAGCAATTGAAGGAACGCACAGACAGGTCAAGCTCCTCAATAGTCATCTCGAGGACTTTCTCCTTGGCATTGTCGCTCTTGACAACCATAATCTCTGTATCGTACGCCTCATCGGAGAGGTCGCCGAAGAGAGAGAGATGCTCGTTGAGGATCTTGGCTCCAAGGGAAACGGCTTCCATCGCATGGATAGTGCCGTCGGTCCACACCTCAAGCGTGAGCTTGTCGAGGTCGGTAACATGACCTACGCGGGTGTTTTCGACTGTGTAGTTGACCTTTAACACGGGTGAATAGATCGAGTCAATGGCGATAACGCCTATAGTGGGCGGGAACTTCTCCTTATTGCGCTCGGCCGAATAATAGCCTCTGCCCTTGTCGCAGACGAGCTCCATGTGGACGTTCGCGCTGCTGTCAAGAGTGGCAATATGAAGATCCGGGTTGAGAATCTCAACCTCAGAATCCGTCTGAATGCTGCCTGCGGTGATCTCGCACTCGCCGGAAGCGTCTATATAGACAGTCTTCGGACCATCGCCGTGGATCTTGAGTATGACATCCTTGAGGTTGAGGACGATCTCCGTAACGTCTTCCTTGACGCCGGGAATCGTTGAAAACTCGTGCAGGATACCATCGATCTTAACGGAGATTATAGCATAGCCCGGAAGTGAAGAGAGCAGGACGCGGCGCAGGGAGTTACCGAGGGTCGTTCCGTAACCTCTCTCAAGGGGTTCTACGATAAACTTGCCGTAGGTTCCGTCGGGCGTAATGCCTTCTGTTTCGATCTTGGGCTTCTCGATTCCGATCATTCAAAACCCTCCTTTTTATAAAACGCGGCAAGGCCGCTGAAAGAGTATTGCTCAAAAACAAGCCGTTTAAGCTTAAGCGGCATTATTTCGAGTACAACTCGACGATAAGATGCTCTTCGACGGGAACCATGATCTGGTCTCTCTCGGGAAGGGCGATGACCTTAGCGGTGAGCTTATCAGCGTCAGCCTCGAGCCATGCGGGCACGGGACGAGCGGAATTGGTCTCAAGAACAGCCTTGATCTTGTCGCTCTCTCTGCTCTTCTCCTTGATCGAAACAACATCGCCGGCCTTAAGAAGGTATGACGGGATGTCAACTTTCTTGCCGTTTACTTTATAATGGCCGTGAACAACGAGCTGTCTTGCTTCGGCTCTGGAGTTAGCCCAGCCGAGAAGATAAACTACATTGTCAAGTCTGCTCTCGCAGATACGAAGAAGGTTTTCACCGGTGACACCCTTCTTGCGCTCAGCCATGAGGAAATACTTGTGGAACTGGCCTTCCTGAATACCGTAGTAACGCTTAGCCTGCTGCTTTGCTCTGAGCTGCAAACCGTATTCAGAGGTCTTCTTGCGGCTCTGGCCATGCTGACCGGGGGCATACGAACGGCGCTCAAAAGCGCACTTGTTGCTGTAGCAGCGCTCACCCTTGAGGTAGAGCTTCTTGCCCTCGCGGCGGCACATCTTGCAGACCGCACCTGTATATCTTGCCATGTGTTACACCTCCTAAAATATTGGTTACACGCGCCTTCTCTTGGGCGGGCGGCAGCCGTTGTGGGGAATGGGAGTCGTGTCCTTTATCAGGGTGACTTCAAGACCCGCCGTCTGCAGCGCTCTTATAGCGGCTTCTCTGCCGGCTCCGGGGCCCTTAACATAAACCTCAACCGTCTTCATACCGTGCTCCATAGCAGCCTTGGCAGCTGTCTCTGCAGCAGTCTGAGCAGCAAAGGGAGTAGATTTTCTTGAGCCTCTGAAGCCCATTTCGCCGGCACTTGCCCAGGAAACAGCGTTACCCTGAGTGTCGGTTATAGTGACGATGGTGTTGTTAAAGGTGGATTGGATATGGACTGCACCGCGCTCAATATTCTTGCGCTCCTTGCGCTTACGGGTGCCTGTTGCTTTTTTGCCGGAAACTTTGGTAGCCATATTATCCCTCCTTGATTACTTCTTCTTGTTAGCAATGGTCTTCTTCGGACCCTTGCGTGTACGGGCATTGGTCTTGGAACGCTGGCCTCTAACCGGCAGACCCTTGCGGTGGCGGACACCGCGATAGCAGCCGATCTCGACGAGTCTCTTGATATCGAAAGCGGTCTCACGGCGAAGGTCACCCTCGACCTTGCAGTGATGATCTATATACTCACGAAGCTTAGAGACGTCATCCTCGGACAGGTCCTTGACTCTTATATCGGGATTAACTCCTGTTGCGGCGATAATATCGCTTGCGGTTTTGCGACCGATACCATAGATGTAGGTCAGAGCGATCTCGACTCTTTTCTCTCTAGGCAGGTCAACACCTGAAATACGCGCCATTTGTCAGTTGCACCTCCATTGAATGGTTTGCGTCATTAGCCCTGACGCTGCTTGTGCTTGGGATTTTCACAGATGACCATTACTTTTCCCTTGCGCTTGATGATCTTACACTTTTCACACATTTTTTTGACAGAAGGTCTGACTTTCATTAGAATACCCTCCTTTTACTTGGAACGCCATGTTATGCGGCCCTTCGTCAGGTCGTATGGCGACATTTCGACCGTGACCTTATCTCCCGGAAGAATGCGGATGTAGTTCATCCTGAGCTTACCGGAGATATGAGCCAATATCTGGTGGCCGTTTTCCAGCTCGACTGTGAAAGTCGCGTTGGGCAGGGCCTCTACTACCGTACCTTCAATCTCGATCATATCCTGCTTTGACATATACTGACCTCCCTACAATGATGCAGTCTCATCCTCAAGCCTTCTGAGCGCGCGGCGCAGGCGGCTGTCAAACGCCATATCCTCCTGCGTCAGACGCATCGGCGTCGGCTCGACGTGCTTAGGATTCTTGATTTTGGGTCTGAGGAGCTTGCGCTCCTTACCGTCGCAGACCTCGACGCCGCGCTGCGTGACAGCGGTGACTGCAAGCAGCCTGCCCTTGTCGCGTCCGGCCGTGGATCTTACGACGCAGCCTCGTTGAAAGCTCATCATCAATCCTCCGCTTAAAGCTGAGTCATTATCTTCGGCCCGTCAGCCGTGATGGCGACGGTGTGTTCGAAATGAGCTGAGAGTTTGCCGTCTTTGGTTCTGACAGTCCATCCGTCGGGTTGAGTACGGATAGCCGCAGAGCCCTGATTTATCATCGGTTCGATGGCAATAGTCATGCCGGGCAGCAGGCGAACGCCTCTTCCTGGCGTGCCGAAATTCGGTACGCTGGGATCCTCATGGAGATTTGCACCCACGCCGTGCCCCGTATATTCGCGAACGACGGAGAAGCCGCGCTCCTCGCAGTAGCTCGCAATAGCGAAGCCTATATCGCCGAGTCTGCCGCCTGCGACGGCCTTTTTGATGCCTTCATAGAGGCTCTCTCTGGTCACGTCGCACAGCCGCTTCGCCTCGGGGGAAATATCCCCGCAGGCGAAAGTGGCAGCGTTGTCGCCGGTATAGCCGTTTATCGAAGCGCCGAGGTCAATGCTGACTATATCGCCGCTTTTGATAACACGTCTGTGGCTGGGTATTCCGTGAATGATCTCATCGTTTATGGAAATGCATGCCGTAGCGGGGAACCCGTTGTAGTTAAGGAACGTAGGCGTGGCCCCTGCTTTTAGAATATATTCGTGTGCGATCTTATCGATCTGAGCGGTAGTAACGCCCGGCTCGACAGCCTCGCCCGCCACTTTTAATGCTCCTGCAGATATTCTGCAAGCCTCTCTCATCAGCGAGAGCTCGTGACTTGTTTTGAGCACTATCATGCTTATCCTCCGTTTTTGCCGTTAGTTGCGGCAGGGCTTAATCAAGGAAGCCCTTGTAGTGACGCATCATCATCTGGCTCTCGAGCTGCTTGACAGTTTCAAGAGCAACACCGACAAGGATTATTATCGACGTACCGCCGAGCGAAACGTTCATGCCGTCAGCATACACAGTTGTCTTTGTAAGGATCAGCGTTGTAAGCTGCGAGAACAGGATCGGGAAGATAGCGACGACACTCAGAAGGAGAGCTCCGAGAAGTGTGATTCTCGAGATGATCCTTGCAATGTAGTCCGATGTGGGTCTGCCGGTACGAATACCGGGGATCATACCGCCGTTCTTGGCGATGTTCTGGGACATCTCAATAGGATTGTACTGGATGCTCGAATAGAAATAGGCGAAAGCGATTATCAGTATGAAGTAGATAAGGCCGTAAGCCCAGTGAGTCGAGGTGAACACCTTGAAGAAACCGGTCCAGAACTTGCTGTCTGCAAGCTTTGCAGACGGAATGAACATCTGGATGGTGGGCGGGATGGAAAGAATGGAGCCCGCGAAAATGATGGGCATAACACCGGACATATTGACCTTTATCGGAATATGGGTGTTCTGTCCGCCGTACATCTTGCGGCCGACGACGCGCTTGGCGTACTGGACGGGAATGCGTCTCTCTGCGTTGTCCATCCACACGATGAATGCGACCATCAGAATAAGGATGACGCAGACAAAGGGTGAAAGGAAGTAGTAGACGCCGCCTCTTGACCAGTAGCTGCCGGTGCCCGAGCCGCCGAAGAGCTGGGTGATCAGAGCAGGGATTCTCGAAACGATACCTGCAAAAAGGATTATCGAGATACCGTTGCCGATGCCCTTGTCGTTGATCTGCTCACCGAGCCACATGATAAGCGCGGTACCTGCCGTGAAGCAAAGGATGATGACGATGGCCTGGAAGACCATTGCAAAGCCTGTGTAGGCGCTGCCGTCAGCAGCCGTTGAAAGGTAACCGGCGCTTCTGATATAGAAGTAATATGCTACGCTCCGGATGATACCGAGAACGACAGTAACATATCTTGTGATGGAAGCGATCTTCTTCTGCCCGTCCTCTTCCTTTGCCAGTCTCTCCAGAGGAGGAATAGCGACGCAGAGGAGCTGCATGATGATCGACGAGTTGATGTACGGGGTGATCGACAGAGCGAACAGAGTACCGTAGTTGAACGCGTCACCGGTCATCATTATCAGGTAGTTCAGGAAGGTGCTGCCGTCCTGAACAAGATTGCCGCCCTCAATAAGGATGTTTGTGAACGGAACCGGAATAGCGGAGCCGACTCTGAAGATAAGAACTATCAGAGCGGTGAAGAGGATCTTCTTTCTGAGCTCCGGGATCTTCCATGCGTTGGCAAAAGTCTTGAACATTTTCAGATTACCTCTGCCTTTCCGCCCGCAGCCTCAATCTTAGCCTTGGCGGAAGCAGAAAAAGCATTAGCCTGAACTGTTAGCTTCTTCGTAAGTTCGCCCTGTCCTAAGACTTTGACGCCGTCGAGGGTCTTCTTGACAAGACCGGACTCGACGAGGGCTTCTATAGTTACGGTAGCACCGTCCTCGAACTTGTCGTTGATGGCTGCTACGTTAACAGTTGCGATCTCTTTCGCAAAAATGTTGACAAAACCTCTTTTGGGGATTCTTCTCTGAAGGGGCATCTGACCGCCTTCGAAACCGATGTGCGCGTTGCTTCCGCTTCTTGCCTTCTGGCCCTTGTGGCCCTTACCGGCGGTCTTACCCTGACCTGAAGCAGCGCCTCTGCCTATACGCTTACGCTCTTTGACAGAACCGGGTGCAGGTGAAAGCTCATGCAATTTCATCATTCAGCACCTCCTTGCTCGACTTCACTTGTCTCGACAAGGTGGGCAAGCTTTCTGATCTTGCCGCGGGTGGCAGCGTTGTCAGGCTGAACTGACTCGTCGCCGATCTTGTGGAGACCGAGTGCATAGGCGGTGGCAATCTGAGGTTTAGTACTTCCGATAAGGCTCTTGACGAGCTTTACGTTAATATCTGCCATTGTTGTCCACCCTCCTTAACCTAAAATTTCTTTTTCCGACTTGCCTCTTATAGCCGCAACTTCATCGACGTTGCGAAGCTGTGCAAGACCGTCAAGTGTTGCTCTGACGACGTTACAGGGGTTGTTGGATCTGAGAGCCTTAGCACGGATGTCCTTGATGCCGACAGTCTCAACGACTGCACGGACAGGACCGCCGGCGATAACGCCGGTACCGGGTGCTGCGGGCTTGAGCAGGACGACGCCTGCGCCGAACTTACCTATAACCTCGTGGGGAATGGTTGTTCCCTTAAGTGAAACCTTCATCAGGTTCTTCTTCGCATCTTCGATACCCTTGCGGATAGCGTCAGGAACTTCACCTGATTTACCGATACCGAAGCCTACAATGCCGTTGCCGTCGCCGACAACAACGAGAGCGGAGAATTTCATTATACGGCCGCCCTTAACAGTTTTTGAAACTCTGTTAATTGAAACAACCTTTTCTGAAAGTTCCAGAGTTGAAGCATCTATAATAGACAAAGCATTTACCTCCCTTTTTAGAACTTGAGACCGTTTTCACGAGCACCTTCTGCAAGCTCTTTCACACGGCCATGATAAAGATAACCGCCTCTGTCGAAAACAACTTCAGAAATACCCTTATCCTGAGCTGCCTTGGCAATCATCTCACCGACTTTGCGAGCGCCTTCCTTGTTACCGCCGTTTGCATCGAAATCCTTTGAAAGACTTGAAGCAGAAGCAAGAGTAACACCGTTTACATCGTCAATAATCTGAGCATAGATATGTTTTGATGAACGGAAAACATTAAGGCGTGGGCATTCCGGAGTGCCGGAAATCTTAGCACGAACTCTGCGATGTCTGGCTTCTCTGGCTTTATTACTGTCTGGCTTTTTAACCATTGCAATACACTCCTTTTATTATTTTTTACCCTTACCGGCTTTACCTTCCTTACGGACGATATGTTCACCAGCGTATCTGATGCCCTTGCCCTTGTAAGGTTCCGGAAGACGTTTTTCACGAACTTCGGCAGCGAACTGACCTACAGCCTGTTTGTCGATACCGTTGATAACGATTTTGTTTGGCTGCGGAACATCAATAGTAATGCCGTCTTTTTCCTCCATTATAACCTGATGTGAATAACCGAGGTTCATAACGAGGTTCTTGCCCTGTTTTGCAGCACGGTAGCCGACACCTTCGATTTCGAGGGTTTTGGAGTAACCTTCTGTTACGCCTACAACCATGTTGTGAATAAGTGTTCTTGTAAGACCATGCAGAGATTTATGCATTTTGTCGTCTGAAGGACGTGTAACAGTGATTACGCCGTCAGCAACATCTATAGTGAGTTCATGAGAGAACTGTTTTGTAATTTCGCCCTTTGTTCCCTTGACAGTAAGAAGATTGTTTACGTTTTTAACTTCAACACCTGCCGGAACACTGATTGGCATTCTGCCTATTCTTGACATTTAATGTTCCTCCTTCTTACCATACGAATGCAAGGATTTCGCCGCCTACATTAAGTTCACGAGCCTTTTTATCAGTCATAATTCCCTTTGAAGTAGAAACTACAGCGATACCAAGACCTTTTCTAACCTTTGGCATATCCTCGCAGCTTGAATATATACGCAAGCCCGGTTTTGACACTCTTCTGAGACCGGTAATAACAGGAGTTTTGTTTTCACCGTATTTGAGAGTAATTCTGATGATACCCTGTTTGCCGTCTTCAATGACCTGATAGCTTTTTACATAGCCCTCATCAACGAGAATCTGAGTAATAGCTTTCTTTACATTGGAAGCGGGAACGTCAACCGTAGCGTGCTTAGCAGAATTCGCATTACGAATTCTTGTCAGAATATCTGCTATTGTATCAGTAATTTGCATGCCGAATGACCTCCTTTTGTACTTTTACCAGCTTGCTTTCTTAACACCCGGAATCTGACCGTCCTGAGCCAGTTCTCTGAAACAGATACGGCATACACCGAATTTTCTGAGATAAGCATGCGGTCTTCCACAAATTTTGCATCTGTTGTATGCACGAGTGGAATATTTGGGAGTTTTCTGCTGTTTTAAAACCATTGCCTTTTTAGCCATTGTTTATATATTCCTCCCTTTTATTACTTTGCAAAAGGAGCGCCGAGCAGAGTCAGCAGTTCTTTTGCTTCTTCATCAGTCTTGGCAGTAGTAATGAAGTTGATATCCATACCTCTTACCTTATCGATTTTATCGTATTCGATTTCAGGGAAAATGAGCTGTTCCTTGATACCGGTTGAATAATTTCCTCTGCCGTCGAATGAATTTCCGTTGATGCCTCTGAAGTCACGAACACGAGGGAAAGCGACATTGAAGAGTCTGTCAACGAATTCGTACATATTGTCGCTTCTGAGGGTAACTTTAACGCCGATAGGCATACCTTCACGAAGCTTGAAGTTAGCGATTGATTTTTTAGCCTTGCAGACGATAGGCTTCTGACCTGTGATAGCAGCGAGGTCATTCATGATAGCGTCGATTACTTTAGAGTTTTCTCTTGCTTCACCGGCACCTACATTGATAACGACCTTATCGAGCTTTGGTATCTGCATAACGCTTTTATAGCCGAACTTCTTCATCATAGCAGGAGCTACACTGCTATTATAATAATCTTTTAATCTAGCCATGTCTATCTCCTCCTGAATTAGAATTTTTCTCCGCACTTCTTGCAGATTCTCAAAGAGTTCTTGCCGTCCATTTCGTGGCCAACTCTTGTAGGCTTGCCGCATTTAGGGCAAACGAGCTGAACCTTGGAAGCAAAGACCGGAGCTTCTGCCTGAACGATTGAGCCTGACTGACCCATCATTCTTGGTTTTACGTGCTTTGTAACGAAGTTTATACCTTCAACGATAACCTTGTTTTCCTTGTTGGAAACTTCGAGAACCTTACCTGTTTTTCTGCCCTTGCTCTTATCGGAGGCATCGATATATTTATCGCTGTCCTTACCTGTAAGCAGAACAACTGTGTCACCTGTTTTAACGTGAACCTTGCTCATCATGACACCTCCATTAAAGTACTTCCGGAGCAAGGCTTAATATTTTCATATATTCCTTGTCACGGAGTTCTCTTGCCACTGGTCCGAAAATACGGGTACCCTTCGGGTTTTTGTCTTCTTTGATAATAACGGCAGCGTTTTCGTCGAAGCGGATATAAGTACCGTCTTCTCTTCTCAAACCTTTTGCCGAACGAACGATAACTGCTTTAACAACGTCGCCTTTTTTAACAACACCACCGGGTGTTGCTTTCTTAACAGAAGCTACGACAACGTCGCCGATATTGGCATATTTTCTGCGGGTACCGCCGAGAACTCTGATACACATAAGTTCCTTAGCACCTGTGTTATCTGCAACCTTCAGATAAGTCTGCATCTGTACCACAGCTATATTCCTCCTTCCAGAAATCAAAAAATCAGAAATGAATCTGATATATATTCAGTTTAGATTACTTAGCTCTTTCGAGTATATTTACGACTCTCCATCTTTTATCCTTAGAGAGCGGACGAGTTTCCATTATTTCAACTCTGTCACCGATTCTGCATTCGTTCTTTTCATCATGAGCCTTGAACTTAACAGTACGCTTAACGATTTTCTTATAAAGCGGATGCTTTACATTGTCAGCGATGGCAACGACAACAGTTTTATCCATTTTATCGCTTACAACCTTGCCGACTCTTGTTTTTCTAAGGTTTCTCTCAGCCATTAGCTAAATCCTCCCTTTCTTACTGTGCCAGTTCCTGTTCACGAAGGACAGTTTTAACACGTGCAATATCCTTCTTAACAGACTTAAGACGAGCTGTATTTTCGAGCTGGTTTACAGCAAGCTGAAAGCGGAGATTGAAAAGTTCTTTCTTGAGGTCATCAAGCTTTTCGTTGAGTTCAGCTATTGAGAGTTCTCTGAGTTCTGTTGCCTTCATTACTGCTCGCCTCCTTCTGTAGTTTTTGTGACGAATTTGCATTTGATAGGAAGCTTATGCATAGCAAGACGCATAGCTTCTCTTGCAGTTTCTTCTGAAACGCCCTGAATTTCGAATAAAACTCTGCCTGGTTTTACGACAGCAACCCAGTATTCAGGAGCACCTTTACCGGAACCCATACGAGTACCCATAGGTTTTTTACTGATTGGCTTGTCAGGGAAAATCTTAATCCATACCTGACCGCCACGCTTAATATAACGAGTCATAGCGATACGGGCAGATTCTATCTGATTGGATGTAATCCATGCAGGTTCAAGAGCCTGAAGGCCGAAATCGCCGTATGCAACAGTGTTGCCTCTGTAAGCCTTACCGGTCATACGACCTCTGTGTACACGACGGTACTTAACTTTCTTTGGAAGCAGCATTACTGATTACCTCCTTCTCTCTTAGCGTTTCTTGGCTTGTAGCCGCCGTTTCTGTTATTGTCATTGCGGCGTCTTTTAGGTTTTTCGCTGTTATTTGATTTTTCAGCGGAAACTTCACCCTTGAGTACTTCGCCTCTGTATATCCAAACCTTTACGCCAAGACGGCCATAAGTTGTATGAGCTTCAGCTGTACCGTAGTCGATATCAGCTCTGATAGTCTGGAGCGGGATAGTACCTTCATTATAGCTTTCAGCTCTTGCGATTTCAGCACCGCCGAGACGACCTGAAACTCTTGTTTTGATACCCTTTGCACCGAGACGCATAGCACGGCCGATTGACTGTTTCATAGCACGTCTGAATGAGATTCTGTTCTCGAGGTCGAGAGCAATTTTTTCAGCAACGAGCTGAGCATTAAGGTCAGGCTGTTTAACTTCAACGATGTTTACAGAAACCTGTTTGCCCATCATTTTTTCGAGCTGAAGACGAAGTTTTTCTATTTCAGCACCGCCTCTGCCGATAACGATACCCGGCTTTGCGCAGTGGATGTGGATTCTTACCTTGTCAGCGAATCTTTCGATTTCGATTCTTGGAACACCAGCAGCATACAAGTTCTTTTTGATATAGTTACGAACATTGTAGTCCTCAACCAGTGTATCGCCGAAATCAGCTTTATTCGCATACCAGCGTGAATCCCAATCTTTAATAACGCCGACACGGAAACCGTGTGGATTTACTTTCTGGCCCATTTTTAAACCTCCTTGGGATTATTCTTTTTCTTTAAGAACGAGTGTGATGTGTGATGTTCTCTTGAGAATTCTGTAAGCTCTGCCCTGTGCTCTTGGCATGATACGCTTCATAATAGGTCCTGGGCAAACGAAACATTCAGCAACATAGAGGTTATCCTTGTCCATGTTATGATTATTTTCAGCGTTTGCAATAGCGGACTTCAAAAGCTTCTGCAAGTCCTCGCAGGCAGCCTTTGGTGTATGAATAAGAGTAGCCATAGCAACGTCAGTATCTTTACCTCTGATGAGGTCGAGAACTATCTGCACTTTACGAGGTGCAATGCGGGCATTTCTGAGATATGCTCTTGCTTCCATGATTAAAAATGCCTCCTTCCGCTATTTCTTACCGTTATTTGATGTTTTTGAACCTGCGTGACCTCTGTAAGTTCTGGTCGGAGCAAATTCGCCGAGTTTATGACCAACCATATCTTCAGTAACATAAACCGGTACATGTTTGCGGCCGTCATGAACTGCGAAAGTGTGGCCTACAAATTCAGGGAAAATAGTAGATGAACGGCTCCATGTTTTAAGGACTTTCTTTTCGCCGGCAGCATTCATCTGTTCAACTCTTTTAAAAAGAACCTCCTGAACGTAAGGGCCTTTTTTGATGCTTCTGCTCATTATAAGTTTCCTCCCTTCAGGCTTTAATTATTTACCGTTTCTGCGTTTTACTATGAACTTATCTGAACGGTTGTGTTTCTTACGAGTTTTATAGCCGAGTGCAGGCTTGCCCCATGGAGTAACAGGACCCGGACGGCCTACAGGAGATTTACCTTCACCGCCGCCGTGCGGGTGGTCGCATGGGTTCATAACAGAACCTCTTACAGTAGGTCTCCAGCCCATATGACGTGTGCGGCCGGCTTTACCGTAATTAACATTTTCGTGGTCGATATTTCCGACCTGACCGATAGTAGCCTTGCAGTTTACAGCAATTTTTCTCATTTCGCCTGATGGAAGTCTTACGAGAGCGTAATTAGCTTCTTTACCCATAAGCTGAGCCATATTTCCGGCTGAACGAACGAGCTGAGCGCCCTTGCCAGGATAGAGTTCAATGTTATGGATGAAAGTACCAACTGGTATATCTGAGAGAGCGAGAGCGTTGCCGGCTTTGATGTCAGCGTCTGCACCGCTTCTTACAGTGTCGCCTACTTTAAGACCGTTAGGAGCAATGATATAACGTTTTTCGCCGTCTTCGTACTGAACGAGAGCGATATGAGCTGAACGGTTTGGGTCGTATTCGAGTGTCATAACAGTAGCGTTCATATTTTCCTTATCACGCTTGAAGTCGATGACACGGTATTTTCTTCTGTTTCCGCCGCCTCTGTGACGAACGGTAATTCTTCCGTAGCTGTTTCTGCCTGAATTCTTCTTGAGAGGTTCAAGCAAGCTTTTTTCCGGAGAAACCTTTGACAACTCTGAGTAGTCAGTGCAAGTCATCTGACGACGTGAAGGTGTTGTCGGTTTATAGGATTTGATTGCCATTGATTTCACTCCTTGTTTCAGATATCAGCCGTATTGGCTGATGTTACATATATATTTTAAAAATGCATTTTTTTGCGGGAGCATCAATCCCATACGGAACAAAGGAATAATTAGAACATACCCTCAAAAAATTCGATGGATTTTGAATCTTCCTTAAGAGTAACGATTGCTTTTTTCCAGTCAGGCTTTTTGCCTTCAAATCTGCCTACACGTCTGCTTTTTCCGCTGCAGTTAATAGTGTTTACCTTAGCAACCTTTACATCGAAAAGCTCTTCAACAGCCTTGGCGATTTCGAGCTTGTTAGCATTTTTATCAACTTTGAAGGTGTACTTTCCTTCCTGAAGGCTGTCCATACTTTTTTCTGTGATGACAGGCTTGATAATGATATCCTGAGCAGTTTTCATTATGCGTACACCTCCTCAATTTTGGAAACGGCATCCTGAACAACGATGAACTTGTCATAGTTGAGGATATCGTAAACGTTAAGAGTGTTTACAAGAGTAGTTTTAACTCCTGGAATATTGGCAGCACTCTTGATAACCTTTGAATCTACTTCCGGCATAACGATGAGGGCTTTGCCTTCAACATTGAGAGCCTTGAGCATTTCAACGATAGTTTTTGTTTTGAATTCGTTCATTCTGATTGAATCGAGAACGATGAGTTCAGAATTCTGAGCCTTAGAAGAAAGGGCTGACTTCATAGCAAGTCTTTTTACTTTCTTATTGAGAGAGAATCTGTAATCTCTTGGTTTCGGGCCGAGTGCAACACCGCCGTGTGTCCACTGAGGAGCTCTGATAGAACCCTGTCTTGCATGGCCTGTACCTTTCTGTCTCCAAGGTTTTCTGCCGCCGCCTCTTACTTCTGTACGTGTAAGAGTTGACTGTGTACCCTGACGCTGGTTAGCGAGATAATTTACAACAGCAGAATGCATAACGGCTTCGTTAGGAGTAATTCCGAAAACTGCATCGGAAATCTCAGTTTCGGCAACAACCTTGCCATTCATATCAAACACTGAAACTTTAGACATAAATGTTTCCTCCTTCCATTAAGCCTTTTTAACGCTGTCAACGATAGAAACTATTCCGCCGTTAGGACCTGGAACAGCACCTTTGATAGCGATAAGATTATTTTCTGCGTCTATCTTAACAATTGTAAGATTCTGGATAGTAACTTTTTCTGCACCCATCTGACCCGGAAGAGCCTTGCCCTTGAAGATTCTTGAAGGTGAAGAACAAGCACCCATTGAGCCTGCATGTCTGTGAACAGGGCCTGTACCATGAGTTTCCTTGAGTCTTGCATTGTTGTTACGCTTGATAGTACCCTGGAATCCCTTACCTTTGCTTGTACCTGATACATCGATTATATCGCCGACAGCAAAAGTGTCAGCCTTGACAACGTCGCCAACATTGAGTGAAGCACAGTCATCAAGTTTGAATTCCTTGAGAGTTTTTTTCGGAGCAACATCAGCCTTGGCGAAATGGCCTTTCATAGGCTTGTTTACTCTCTGAGGTTTAATATCGCCGAATCCCATCTGAACAGATTCATAGCCATCATTTTCGATAGTTTTCTTCTGAACGATAACGCAAGGGCCGGCTTCAACGACAGTAACAGGAATAACTTTTCCTGCTTCATCGAAAATCTGTGTCATACCGATTTTCTTGCCGATAATAGCTTTCTGCATTTTACAATTCCTCCTAAGTTATTGGTTGGCATCTGCCAACATGACCGTAGTTGTGTGACATTAAAGGAAATTACTTGATTTCCATAACGATGTCAACGCCTGCGGGAATTTCAAGGCTCTGCAAAGCGTCCATAGTCTTTGCAGCTGGTCTGATAACGTCGATGAGTCTTTTGTGAGTTCTCATTTCGAACTGTTCTCTGCTGTCCTTGTACTTGTGAACGGCACGGAGAATAGTGATAACTTCCTTATCAGTAGGGAGCGGGATAGGACCTGAAACTCTTGCACCGCTTCTCTTAGCTGCTTCAACAATCTTAGCTGCTGCTGCATCAACTACAGCGTGTTCATAGCCTTTGATTTTGATTCTGATTTTTTCATTGACTGCCATATGTTTTCGCCTCCTTGGGATAATATAAAAGTTGGGGGCGGACTTCAATCACGCCTACATAAATAGACGACACAAATAAAAAGAGCCTGAAAAACCGAGTTTTCCAAGCTACCTAAAAACAGACACAGAACGGCACAGCAATACTAAAGTAAAGCCATACAGCACACACAGTGTTTGTTATTACAGTCGCCCGGTTTAAAATCGGACATACTCCATGAAAATTCCCCACCATACCGGCAGCAACCTTTCACTTCATCGCATATCTTTGTTGCAATCACGCAAGTGCTATTATAGCATACAAATCAGCTGATTGCAATACTTTATGACAGATTTAAATGTAAACTTTTTATGAACATAAAAATGTGATTCAGATTACAAGGTATTAATATGTTTTTTTCTGTATCCGGCAGCAGTTATTCCGAAAGTATTTTTAAACTGACGCATAAAATGAGAAGCATTCTGATAGCCGCACTGTTCAGCAATTTCATTGATATAAAGGCTTGTGGATTCAAGGAGTTGTCTGGATTTCTGGAGTCTTGCATCAATAATATCGCTGTTGCAGGAGATATTGAACTGGATTCTGTATAATTTCTGAAAATAGCTGCGGCTTACCCCGAGTATATCCGCCATACTTTCCACGCTCCAGTTTTTTTCGGGATTCATACGCATATCAATGCGGAGCTGATTAAGTTTTTCGGCATAGCTGTTTATGAAAGCTGCATGATTTGATTTTTCAGTAAGATTCTGAATATTTCTGTCGATACAGTTTATAACGCTGTCATAATCTGCGGCAGAGAGCAAAGCATAGCTGAAAATAAGTTCCGGTAGTTCAGGACAGGAAATATTACTCTGAATTTTTTTCATAAGTTCATATATTTTAGTAATATGGTGGTCAATATATTTCTGTACATC